>NZ_JALNUM010000055.1:0-40219 GCF_026540795.1 Methylobacterium sp. GC_Met_2 | reverse complement strand
TCCCCGCAAGCTTGAGCGATCCCGGGCAAGCCCGGGATCGCCAGGAGAGGAGAGCGCGCTTGCCAGTGTCCCGGTGCTTCCGCAAACACCCTGAAAGGGCTGGGGCTTCGCCCTTTGGCGGGGTGCGCGGGGCAAAGCGCTGAGAGGGGTTCCAGGGCTCCGCCTTGGAACCGCGACATGTCTTGACCTTTCGGATCCATAATTTTCGATGGGCAGCCTTCAAATCCAAAATGTTTTTATGGTCGTTCCGACAAATCATTTAATCGCAATCGGCGACCAGTAGAAAATGTCAGATCGTTGTTTTTCAAAAAACGCAAACTCGTACCTAAGTCGAGATGAAGGATTTCACGGAACTGGGTGCGCTACCCCATTGTCACGGACACGATGCGCCGCTCGTCGCGGAGTCGAGCGGCGGCCCCGCACTCATCGTCGGGCTGCTGCTGTTCCTCGGGCTGGGAGCGGGCGTCTACAGCTACACCGTGCGGAACGCAGCATGAGGGGAGGCGCCTCAGGGCGCGGGGGCGGTCACCGTGAGCATCGGCAGCGTGATGGCGAGTGCGCCGCTTGGCGGCCTGTCGGTGCCCAGCGTCAGGCAGGCCGCGAGGCCGAGACACAGGGCGAGACCGAGGAGCGAGGTCTCGAAGCCGCGGTAGAGCCAATCCATGGCGGTCCCCTTGCACGAGGCACCGCCAGAATGCGCCGGTCGGGTTAACGGATCGGTGTGCGGCGTCACCAGCCGGAGGCGACGAGGGCGGCCCCGGCGGCGATCAGAGCGACCCCGGTCCAGGCGGCGAGGCTGAGCGTTTCGCCGAGCAGGCTCGTCCCGAGGATCGCCACAAGCACGACGCTGAGCTTGTCGAGGGGCGCGACCCGGGCGGCATCGCCCAGCGACAGCGCCCGGAAGTAGCACAGCCAGGACGCCCCGGTGGCGAGCCCGGACAGGATCAGGAACACGAGGCTGCGGCCGGAAATCTGCGCCAGCCCGCTCGCCTGCCCGGAGGCGACGACGATCAGGCCGGCGAAGATCAGGATGACCGCCGTGCGCACGAGGGTCGCGACGTCCGACGGGACGCCCGACACGCCGAGCTTGGCGAGGATCGCGGTGAGCGCCGCGAACCCCGCGGCGGCGAGCGCCCAGAAGCGCCAGGATTGCAGCAGGTGGCTCACGGGCTTTCAGAGAGCGCCGCTATGCAGCGTGCCCTTACGCTGAGCCCCGGGTGGCATTCGGCTGATCCTGCATGCGCCCGGAAGAAGGCGGCGCGATTCATTCTGCGCCGCCCTTTCCCGAACAGGTTGAGCGTCACCGGAACCTGATCTGGGATCCCGCACACCTTCCACGAAGCGGCCCTCCGCCCCCGCACCTCACAGCAGCTTGTCGACCGTGATCGGCAGATGACGCACCCGCTTGCCGGTGGCGTGGAACACCGCGTTGGTAATCGCCGCCGCGGTGCCGACGATGCCGATCTCGCCGAGGCCCTTTACGCCCAGCGGATTCGCCTTGTCCTCCTCGTCCACGAAGATCACGTCGATGTCGTAGATGTCGGCGTTCACCGGCACATGGTACTCGCCGAGATTGTGGTTCATGAACCGGCCGATCCGGTGGTCGAGCATCGACTCCTCCTCCAGCGCCGAGCCGATCCCCATCACCACGCCGCCGAGGATCTGGCTGCGCGCCGTCTTCGGGTTCAGGATCTTGCCGGCCGCGATCGCCGAGACGATGCGTGTGACCCGAACCTGCCCGAGTTCCTCGTCGACCTTCACCTCGGCGAAGATCGCCGAATGAGTGTAGGCCTCGTAGGCCTGATTGAAGTCCTTGTCCGGGCCGGCTTCCTCGACCGCCTCGACCTTGTCGACGCCTGCCGCCTGCAGCACCTCCACCAGGGCAACGCTGCGGCCCGGATCGCCGGCGACCGCAATGCGGCCGTCCGCGAACACCGCCCGATCGAAATCGACATTGGCGAGCGGCGAGTGTTCCATCGCGCGGGCGAGCTTGAACACCTGTTCGCCGACGGTGCGGCAGGCCTTCATCACGGCGGTGCCCGAGGAAGCCGCCGTCCATGAGCCGCCCGCGACCGGAGCCTCGGGCAGGCGGGTGTCGCCGAGCTTGGTGGTGACCGACTCCATCGGCAGGCCGAGCGTGTCGGCGGCGATCTGGGTCAGGATCGTGTAGGTGCCGGTGCCGATGTCGCCGGTGGAATTGCCGACCGTCAGGCGGCCATCCGGCGTCAGGGTCGCGATGGCGCTCGACTGCATCATCATCGATTCCCAGATGCCGGTGGCTACGCCCCAGCCGACCAGCTCCCGTCCCTCGCGAGTGGCACGCGGCTCGGGCTTACGCTTCGCCCAGCCGAAGCGTTCGGCGCCGAGCGCGAAGCAGCGGCGCAGCTCCTTCGAGCCGAACGGCTTGCCTTCGGCGGTGGCGTCGGATTCGGCGTAGTTCTTCAGCCGCAGCGCGATCGGGTCCATCCCGATCGCGTAGGCGAGTTCGTCCATGGCGGTTTCGATGGCGAACACGCCGGTGACCGCGCCGGGGGCGCGCATGTCGCCCGGCGTCGGCGTGTCGAGCTTCACCAGCCGGTAGCCGAGGGCGACGTTGTCGCATTTGTACAGGACGCCCGACCAGTTGACGACGACCTCCTGGTAATCCTCGTACTGCGAGGTGCCCTGGACGGCGTCGTGCCGCAGAGCCGTCAGCGTTCCGTCCGGCTCGGCGCCGAGCGCGATCGTCTGCAGCGCCTCGGACCGGTAGGTGAAGCTCCACATCTGGTCGCGGGTCAGGGTCACGCGGACGGAGCGCTTCAGCTCCTGCGCGGCCAGCATCGCCAGGAACAGCTGGTACTGCGGGCGCAGGCCCGAGCCGAAGCCGCCGCCGAGATAGGGGTTGAGCACCCGCACCTGATCGGGCTTCAAGCCGAAGACGTTGGTGAGATACTGGTGGCTGTTCGAGACGCCCTGGATCTTGTCGTAGACCGTGTAGGTCCCGTCCTGCTCCACAACGACGGTGGAGGCATGCGGCTCCATCGGGTTGTGGTGCTCGTCGGCGAGGCTGTAGGCGCCCTGCACGCGGATCGGTGCGCTGTCGAAAGCCGCGTCGGCGTCGCCCCAGGGCTTCGGCGGCGGCTTGATGCCCTGGCGCTTGCCCGGCGGGTCGTAGGCGGTGCCGCGCAGAGCCCCCAGGTCGGTCCCCGGCTCCTGCGCCGCGTAGGTCACGTGGACCAGTGATGCGGCGTAGCGCGCCCTTTCGAAATCCTCGGCCACCACCAGGGCGACCGGCTGGCCGCTAAAAGCGATCAGGTCGTCGTAGAGGGCGCGGAACGGCGAGCCGGGGGGCGCCACCTGATCCTGGAAGTTCTTGTCCCGCCACGCAGTGCGCGGCCGATTTTCGTGGGTGAGCACCTTGAGGACGCCCGGCACCGCCTCGGCCTTGGTCGCGTCGATCGCCACGATCCGGCCCTTGGCGATGGCGCTCGACACCACGTACCCATAGGCAAGGTTGGGGGCGGCGAACTCGCCCGCGTATTTGGCGAGGCCGGTAACCTTGGCGGGGCCGTCGATGCGGCTGCGCGGGGTGCCCACGAAGGTGTCGCGGCCGGTGGAGCTGAAGGTCTGGGTCATGGCGGGCCTACTGGATGCGCTTGTCGCTGAGCGACTGGGGCGTGCCGGCAGCGGCCTGTTCGAGGCCGCGCACAATGGCTCGCCGGGCGAGATCGATCTTGAAGCCGTTCTCCGATTGCGGCTTCGCCTCGGACACGATCAGGTCGGCCGCCGCCTGGAAGCTCTCGCGCGTGGCGGGCTTGCCTTCGAGCAGGGCCTCGGCCTCGCGGTTGCGCCAGGGCTTGTGGGCGACGCCGCCGAGCGCGAGGCGCGCGGTCTGCACCCGGTCGCCGTCGAGCTCCAGGGCCGCCGCCACCGAGACCAGCGCGAAGGCGTAGGACAGGCGATCGCGCAGCTTCAGGTAGGTGTAGTGCTGCGGAAAGCGGCTCTCCGGCAGGTCGACCGCGACGATGATCTCGCCGAGGGCGAGATTGGTGTCGGTCTCGGGCGCGTCGCCCGGCAGGCGGTGGAACTCCGAGAACGGGATCGAGCGGTCGCCCTGCGGCCCGCTCACCTGCACGGTGGCCTCCAGGGCGGCCAGCGCGATGCACATGTCGGAGGGATGGGTGGCGATGCAGTTCTCGCTCGTCCCGAAGATCGCGTGGATGCGGTTCATCCCGCCGATCGCCGGGCAGCCGGAGCCGGGCTCGCGCTTGTTGCAGGCGGTGGCCGTGTCGTAAAAGTAGTAGCAGCGGGTCCGCTGGAGCAGGTTGCCGCCGGTCGAGGCCGCGTTACGCAGCTGCGCCGAAGCGCCGGCCAGGATGGCGTTGCGCAGCAACGGATAGCGCTCAGCGACGCGGTCGTCGTAGGCCACCTTCGCGTTGGTGGCGAGCGCTCCGATCCGCAGGCCGTTCCCGTGAGCCTCGATCCTGTCGAGGGGCAGGCGGGTGATGTCGATCAGCCGGCCCGGCTTCTCGACGTCGTACTTCATCAAGTCGATCAGGTTGGTGCCGCCCGCGATGAAGCGGGCACCCGCCCCAAAAGCCTGCACCGCCTCCGCCACTGTGCCGGCGCGGACGTAATCGAAGCGGTTCATCGGGCGCCTCCCTGCATGACGTCCTCGATGGCGTCGACGATGTTGGTGTAGGCGCCGCAGCGGCAGATGTTCCCGCTCATCGCCTCGCGGATCTCATCGCGGGTGTGGGCGTGGCCCTCGTTCATCAGGCCCACCGACGAGCAGAGCTGGCCCGGAGTGCAGTAGCCGCACTGGAAGGCGTCGTGCTCGATGAACGCCTCCTGGATCGGGTGGAGGGCGTTGCTGCCCGCCCGGTCGCCGAGGCCGGCGAGGCCTTCCACCGTGGTGATCTCGGCGCCGTCCTTCATCACGGCGAGGGTCAGGCAAGAATTGACCCGGGTGCCATTCACCAGGACCGTGCAGGCGCCGCACTGTCCGTGGTCGCAGCCCTTCTTGGTGCCGGTGAGATCGAGCCGTTCGCGCAGCAGATCGAGCAGCGTGGTCCACGGGGCGACCTGCAATTCGCGCCGTTGCCCGTTGATCGTGAGCATGATGCCAATGGGCGTATCCGCCGACACGGGCGGCTGGTTCTCAAGGCGCATGGTGTGTCCATGGTGCGGGGCGGCGGGTTCTGTCGATAACCGTTCCAATCTGCGCCCGTTCCGGGGCAGCGATTCTCGGTCTCGGATCGGACGCCTGTGGCTGTGGATTCGTGGGGACGCGGTGTCGCTCTGCGACGTCTTCGTGTGCTGGATCCCGGATGAGGTTCCGTTTCGCTCCACCTGTCCGGGCAAGGCGACAGTGCAACATGAAGCGCGACGCCCCCTCCCGGGCGCATGCAGCGCCAGCGGAATGCGACCCGGGATCCAGCACGAGACGCGCCGCGCAGCGGCTCCAGATCCAATCCATCGGCCGCCCGACATTGCCGCCCGCACCCCGCCTCGGCTAACCCTCGTCCCGCGAGAAAACCCCGGAGCCCCCGATGGCCGCGCTCGACGCGATCCTCAACGACATCGACGCCGATCTGGAGAACGCCCTGGAGCGGCTGTTCGCCTTCCTGCGGATCCCGTCGATCTCCACCGATCCGGCCTTCGCCGGCCCGTGCCGGGAGGCCGCCGCCTGGCTGGCCCAGGATCTCACTGCGCTGGGCTTCGAGACCTCCGTGGAGGAGACGTCGCTCCACCCGGTGGTGCTGGCCCACAAGCCGAAGCCCGGGGCGCCGCACGTCCTGTTCTACGGCCATTACGACGTGCAGCCGGTCGATCCCCTCGACCTCTGGACGACGCCACCCTTCGAGCCGCACATCGCCGACGACGGACAGGGCGGAAAAAAGATCGTCGGGCGTGGCGCCTCCGACGACAAGGGTCAGGTGATGACCTTCGTGGAGGCCTGCCGGGCCCATATTGCCATGAGCGGTGAGCTGCCCTGCGGCGTGACGATCCTGATCGAGGGCGCGGAGGAAAGCGGATCGCAGGGCCTGCCCGAATGGGTCGCGGCCAATCGCGAGAAACTCGGCTGCGACGTGGTTCTGGTCTGCGACACCACCATGTGGAACCGCACCACCCCGGCCATCACCTCGTCGCTGCGCGGCCTCGCGTATTTCGAGGTGACGGTCACCTGCGCCGACCGCGACCTGCATTCGGGCTTCTTCGGCGGCGCGGCGCGCAACCCGATCCACGTGCTGTCCAAGATCATCGCCGACCTGCACGATGACGACGGGCGGGTCACGATCCCGGGCTTCTACGAGGGCGTACACGAGCGCCCGCCGGAGGTTCTGGAGCAGTGGCGCGGCCTCGGCCTCACGCCCGAGACGCTGCTCGGTCCGATCGGCCTGAAGGAGCCCGCGGGCGAGCGCGGCCGGCTGCCGATCGAGCTGGTGCAGTCGCGCCCCTCCTGCGACGCCAACGGCATCATCGGCGGCTACACGGGCGAGGGCACCAAGACCGTGATCGCCTCCACGGCCTCGGCCAAGGTCTCGTTCCGCCTCGTGGACGATCAGGACCCGAAGCGCCTGGCCGAGACGTTCGAGGCCTTCGTGCGGGCACGGATCCCTGCCGATTGCAGGGTCGAGGTCATCACCTACAAGGGTTCGCGGGCGATCACCCTGCCGTTCGACATGCCGCAGCTCGGCGCCGCCAAGGCCGCGCTCGCCGAGGAATGGGGCGTGCCGGCCGTGACCGTGGGGGCCGGCGGCTCGATCCCGATCGTGGGCGATTTCAAGCGGATCCTCGGGCGCGACACCCTGCTGATCGGCTTCGGCCTCGACGACGACCGGATCCACTCGCCCAACGAGAAGTACGATCTGACGAGCTTCCACAAGGGCACGCGCTCCTGGGCGCGGATCCTCACGGCCCTCGGCCAGGGCTAAGGCCTCAGCGCGCCGTCGCCCGCATCTTCGCGTCGATCCAGGCCCAGAGGGCCCGGATCTCCTCGGCGGCCGGGCCGCCGGGCGCGTATTCCGTCACACCGAGGCCTGTCGCCAGGGCGTCCTGGTGGTCGACCCGGTGGATGATGCTCGGCTCCGCCAGCACGCCCAGCCCGTGCAACTGCTCGGCATAGGCGCTGGTGCGTGGCGAAGGCAGCGGCGGACACTGGTTCAGCACCAGGGCCAGCCGCCCGCGCAGGCCGAGGCCGACCAGCGCCTTGAGCGTCGGGCGCGCCGCCACGATGTCGAGCCGCGAGGGCCGCACCGGCAGCAGCGCGAAATCGGCCGCCTTCAGGGCCGGCGCCAGCCCCGCGGAGCTACCGGCGGTGTCGAGGACGGCGAGCGTCGTGCCCTGCTCGGCCAGTTGGTCCAGGATCGCCGGGAGCTGCCCGATCTCCCAGGGCTGGACCCGATCGACCGCGACGGATCGCTCCGTCCGGAGGGCGCCCCAGCCCGCCAGTGAGTTCTGCGGGTCGAGATCGAGCGCGGCCACGCGCTCGCCCGCCTCCGCGGCGGCGACCGCCAGGGAAGCGGCCAGCGTCGTCTTGCCGGTGCCACCCTTCTGGACGGCGATCGCGAGGATCCGCAGCGGCCGAACGGCTGGCTGGGCCGAGGTCTCGGGCTCGATCCCGGATCCTTCAGGATCCATGCATCCCACCTGTCGATCGCCTGTGTTTCGGACGTGCCATCGCGGAACCGCCGCCTCCATCCACCGGATTTTGGCAGCCGTGTCCCGGAGCCCGAACTGCGGCCCCGGCTCGGCGACTCGCGCACGCGCGATCCCGCTTCGATGATGGTATTCCGGACTTCATGACGACGAGACTGTGAACACCCTGAGGCCGGCGGCCGGCCCTCGGATCGAATCAAGAGCGTGGAAAGAGAAGCGCCCGGGTCGAGACCGGCAGAACATCAATCCCAGCCCGACCGCGATCTTTTTGAAGACCGTGACCCGCGCTCACGGAACCTCGGTGACCTGACCATCGCAGCACCGATACTGATTGGGCTATAACGTCATCGATGCAAGTTCGTCAACCCGCTCAACCAATACGCAATACATTCTAAATCAAATTCCAAGTTAATTATTGAGCCAAGCATCTTACTTATCCAAAAGATTTATATTATCCAAAGATCGTGAAAACGAGTACGGCCACAAAATCTAGGGGATGCATCTGATGTGTTGACGAGAACGTATGTGTCAGCAGCCGCGGTTGCGGATCACCGCTGCACGTTGCGATCGAACCGGGTCCGACTGCATCCGGATGATCTACGGCCGCTTGGGCCGCCCCCTTTCCGGCACGCCATGACCGACCTCTCGCACGACCCGGACTTCTTCGCCGTGCTCACCGGCAGCTACGCGCGGCGTCTGGGCACGCCGCTGGTGCCCGAAGGGGCGGCCGCGGCGTGGCTCTACGGGCAGGCGCCGTTCGCGGTCCTGGCCCATGACGGAGGCGCGGATCCGCGCTTCGTCTACGCCAACCAGGCCGCACAGGTCTGTTTCGGATACAGCCGCGAGGAACTCGTCGGCCTGCCCTCGCGGCTCTCGGCGGAAGCGCCCGAGCGCGCCGAGCGCCAGCGGCTGCTCGATGCCGTAACCCGGGACGGATTCACCCGCGGCTATCGCGGCCTGCGCATCGCCAAGGACGGACGGCGCTTCTGGATCGAGCGAGCGGTGGTCTGGCAGCTCGATCGCAACGGCGTGACGGTTGGGCAGGCGGCGACGTTTTCCGAGTGGCGCGACGCGTAACGGGATCGCCCCTCGGAACCCGCCCGGCGCGCTACCGCAAGGATATCGCGGCGCTTTGCGCGGTCGTGATTAACTTGCCCTGCTCCCTCTTGTCGGCCCGGCAATCCTGCCGCTCGCAATAGCCGTCCGCCTCGGTCACGATCGGGGCGGACGCCTGATAGGCGGCGATGTAGCGCTTGATGGCGCCATCGGGCTCCGGCATCGCGGGTGGCTGCGCCGTCGCGGCTTCCGCCTTCGCAATCTCGACGCGCCTATCGTAGAGCCCGTAGAGGCCATGGATGACGCGCTCACGGCCCGTCGGGCCTGTCTTCATGTTGACCCAGCTCCGATAGCGGCTGAGCTATTCCTGTGCCCGCAGGGTGCGGTTGAGGAGTACGACATAGGCGTTGAGCTTGCGGATCGTAGCCTGTTCGAGGCTCACGCCGGGCTTGTCCGTGTGCTGGGCCGGTGCCGGCATCTGCGTGAGAACCGGCGAGCCGGCGAGTAGCGCGGTCAGGATCACCCAGGTCGTCGCTTTCATGGGCCGGTTGCGTCCCCCCGATTCGTGCGACCGGTTTAGCCGGCCAGCGACTTAGGGACCACGATTCGACGCCGGAACGTGGATTCCGACCCTGCGTTTATGGAAGGCCGTCAGGCCCGCCCCTCGTGCACGGCGTGGCAGGCGACGCCGTCGAGCAGGGCCGGCACCTCGGTGCGGCAGCGGTCGTTCGCCAGCGGGCAGCGCGGGTTGAAGGTGCAGCCGGGGGGCGGATCGATCGGGTTCGGGATCTCACCGGAGACCGGCACCCGGGCGCGGCCGATATGGGCGAGGTCGGGCACCGCGTCGAGGAGCATCCGCGTGTAGGGATGGCGCGGCGTCGCGAACAGGTCCTTCGCCGAGGCGACCTCCACGAGGCGGCCGAGATACATCACCCCCACCCGGGTCGCCATGTGGCGGACCACGGCGAGGTTGTGGGAGATGAACAGGTAGGTCAGCCCCAGCCGGTCCTGCAGGTCGCGCATCAGGTTCAGGATCTGCGCCTGCACCGAGACGTCGAGCGCCGAGGTCGGCTCGTCGCCGACCAGAAACTCGGCCTGGCTGGCCAGCGCCCGGGCGATGGCGACCCGCTGCCGCTGGCCGCCTGAGAATTCGTGCGGGTACTTTTTTGAGTCATCCGCGTGAAGCCCGACGAGGCCGAGCAGCTCGCTGACCCGGGCGCGGATCGCCCCCTCGCCGTGGATCAGGTTGAAGGCCCGGATCGGCTCGGCGATAATCTTTCCGACCCGCCAGCGCGGGTTCATGGACGCGTAGGGATCCTGAAAGATCATCTGGATGCGCGCGCGCAGGCGTCGTCGGGCGGCGGCCTGGCGCGGGTCGGTCATCGACACGCCGGTGATCGTCACCTCGCCGGCCGAGGGCGGCAGCAGGCCGACCACCATCCGGGCCACGGTCGACTTGCCGGAGCCGGATTCGCCCACGATCGCGAAGGTCTCGCCCTTCTCGATCGCGAAGCCGACCCGGTCCACCGCGGTGAGGAATTTGCGCGGCTCGCGCTCGATCACCCGGTTGAGCCAGGGTTTCGAGACATCGAACAGCCGGCGCAGGTCGGTGACTTCGACGTAGGCGCTCACGCCGCTTGCTCCGCTGCATCGTAGAGGTGACAGGCGACCCGGCTCGCATCGACCGGGATCGGCTCCGGCCGCTCGACGCGGCACCGCGCAAACACCTTCGGGCAGCGCGGGTTGAAGGCGCAGCCCTGCGGGATGGCGGTGAGCCGCGGCATCGAGCCGGGGATCTGGCTGAGCCGGTCCGCCTCCTGCGACAGGGTCGGGATCGCCCCCATCAGGCCGACCGCATAAGGATGGTGGGGCTTCGCGATCACCGAGGCGACCGGGCCGATCTCGGCCACCCGCCCGGCATACATCACCGCAACCCGGTCGGCCGCCTCGGCAATGACGCCCATGTCGTGGGTCACCAGCATCACCGCGGTGCCGTGCTCGCGACAGAGGCGCTTGAGCAGGGTGATGATCTGGGCCTGGACCGAGACGTCCAAAGCCGTGGTCGGCTCGTCGGCGATGATCAGCTCCGGTTCGGCGGCGAGCGCGAGCGCGATCACCACCCGCTGGCGCATGCCGCCGGAGAATTCGTGCGGGTAGCCGTCGATCCGCCGCTCGGGCGCCGGGATGCCAACCTCGGCGAGCAGATCGATGGCGCGGGTGCGGGCGGCCCGGCCCGACAGGTCGGTGTGGGTGCGCAGGGTCTCGACGATCTGGTCGCCGACCCGGAACAGCGGATCGAGCGAGGTCAGCGGATCCTGGAAGATCATGCCGATGCGCCGGCCCCGCACCCGCCGCATCGCTTCGGATGAAAGGTTGTCGATGCGCGCGCCGCGCAAGTGGATCTCGCCGCCGGCGATCCGGCCCGGCCGGTCGATCAGCCCGATCACCGCCGAACCGGTCACCGACTTGCCCGCGCCGGACTCGCCGACGACGCCCAGGATCTCGCCGCGGCCGATGTCGAACGACACTCGGTCGATGGCGGTGAGCGGCCCGCGGCGGGTGTCGAACGCGACCGTAAGGTCGCGCACGGAAAGGATGGTTTCGGTCATGATGTCTGGACCTGCCACGCGCCCTCCCTCCCCCCTCTGCGGGGGAGGGTGGCCCCTGCGTCAGCAGGGGTCTGGAGAGGGGAGCCCGGGTTCCGGAAGAGGCGCTGCTGGCATGAAGGCCTCAGCCCGATTCTGCACCGTCGCTCCCCTCTCCCGACCCGCTTCGCGGGCCACCCTCCCCCGGAGAGGGGGGAGGGAGACGCGGCGGTGGCCGGCTCGCACTTGATCACATCCACCATCATTGCAGCTTCGGATTGAGCGCGTCGCGCAGCCAATCCCCCAGAAGGTTGATGGCGATGACCAGCCCGGCGAGCGCCACGCCCGGGAAGGCGACGATCCACCACTCGCCGGAGAACAGGAACCGGTTGCCGGTGCGGATCAGCGTGCCGAGCGACGGCATGGTCTCGGGCAGGCCGGTGCCGAGGAACGACAGGGTCGCCTCGGTGATGATCGCGAGCGCCAGGTTGATCGTCGCGATCACGAAAACCGGCCCGGTGACGTTCGGCAGGACGTGGCGCACCAGGATCACCGGCGGCGACAGGCCGATCAGCCGGGCCGCCTGGACGTAATCCTTGCCCTTCTCGACCAGCACGGAGGAGCGCACGGTCCGGGCGTACTGCACCCAGAAGGACAGGCCGATCGACACCACGATCAGCCCGATCAGCGGTCCGACATCCAGCGCGCTGCCAAAACTCGCCTTGGCGACGCCATCCACCACCAGGGCGATCAGGATCGCCGGGAAGGTGAGCTGCACGTCGGCGATCCGCATGATCAGCGTGTCGACGGCCCCGCCCGCGTAGCCGGCGATCAGGCCGAGCGCGATGCCGAGCACCCCGGAGGTCAGCACGCCGAGCACGCCGACGATCAGCGACAGCCGCAGGCCGTACAACACCGCCGAGAGCACGTCCCGGCCCTGGTCGTCGGTGCCGAGATAGTAGGGTGCCTGACCGTCCGCCTGCCAGATCGGCGGCAGGTTGGAGTTGATCAGGTCGAGCTGGGCCGGGTCGTAGGGGTTCTGGGGGGCGATCCAGGGCGACGCGAAGGCGAGGCCGACCATCAGCACCGTGACGATCAGCGCCGCCATGGCGGTCTTCGAGCGCAAAAAGTTCGCCAGTAGGTCGGAATCGCGCCAGCGCGCGAGCCGGGAGGGCGCCGCCTCGGCCAGGGGGACCGGCGGGGCATCGCCCGCGTCGAGGTCGTATCCGCTCATCGGCCGACCCTCACGTCGTGTCCGCGCGGGAAACTCAGGGCGGCAGCCACCGTCCTTGCGAGCGGAGCGAAGCGATGACGGCAACACAGGACACGACAGTCTTGCACCACCGAGCTTGGCAGGCGCGACCGGCCCCCTCTCCCGTGCGGGAGAGGGTTGGGGTGAGGGACGAGAAAGCTCAGGATCGAGCGCGCTATCGATGCGCCGACACGGCGCGCCGCGTTCGGAAAGTTCTCATCCCTCACCCGGCTTTCTGCGAAAGCAGACCTCTCCCGCACGGGAGAGGGGACCCGCGCCTCATGCGAGGATGGCAGCACTGTCGTGTACCGTGGGACGGCGCGGGTCTGGCGAGCGGTGCGATGAGTCATGTCCGGTCTCACGCCGCCCGCCCGGTCGGGAGCCGCAGCCGCGGGTCGACCACCGTGTAGAGGATGTCGACCACCAGATTGATGGTCACGAAGATCAGCGCGACCAGCAGCAGATACGCCGACATGATCGGGATATCGACGTTCTGCACGGCCTGGACGAACAGCAGGCCCATGCCGGGCCACTGGAACACCGTCTCGGTGATGATCGAGAAGGCGATGACCGAGCCAAGCTGCAGCCCCGCGATGGTGATCACCGGCACCAGCGTGTTCTTCAGAGCGTGGCGCAGGTGGACGGCCCGGGTGGTGAGCCCCCGGGCGCGGGCGAAGCGGATGTAGTCGGTGCGCAGCACCTCCAGCATCTCGGCGCGCACCAGCCGCATGATCAACGTCATCTGAAACAGGCCGAGCGTCACCGAGGGCAGGATCAGCGCCTTGAGCCCGGAGGCGGTGAGGAAGCCGGTGGTCCACCAGCCGAGCCGCACGGTGTCGCCGCGCCCGTAGGAGGGGAGCCAGCCGAGCGTCACCGAGAACAGGTAGATCAGCAGAATGCCGATCAGGAAGGTCGGCAGGCTGATCCCGATCAGCGAGACCGCCTGGAACAGCCCGGCGAGCCAGGAATCCCGGAAGAGCGCGCAGTACACGCCCATCAGGATGCCCACCACCAGGGCGAAGACCGTGGCGCAGAAAGCGAGCTCCAGCGTCGCCGGCATGCGCTCGGCCAAAAGCTGCGAGACCGGCTGCCGGAACTGGTACGAGATGCCGAACCGGCCCCGCACCACGTTGCCGGCGTAGCGGGCGAACTGGACCAGCACCGGATCGTCGAGGCCGAGGTCCGTTCGGATCTGAGCCCGCTCGGCCACGGTGGTGTCGGGGCCGACGATCTGGTTCACGGGATCGCCCGCGAACCGGAACATCGCGAAGGCGATGAGCCCGACGACCGCGAGGACCGCGGCCGCCTGGATCACCCGGCGCAGCAGGAAGGCGAGCACGCCGCGCCCCTACTGCGGGTCCTTCGAGACCCAGTAGAGCAGGAGCAGGTTGTCGGCACGCTGGGTCAGGTGGACCTTCTTCGAGACGCCCCAGGCCAGTGCCTGCTGGTGCAGCGGGATGTAGCCCCAATCGGTATTGAGGACATCGAACCCGTCCTTGATCAGCGCGTCGCGCTTGGTCTTGTCGGTCTCGGCCTCGACCTGGTCGGCGATGGTGTCGATCTTCGGGTCGCAATAGCCGGCGAGATTCCAGCTGCCGCGGCCGGACTTGTCGCCGGGCTTCCGGCAGCCGACGATCTCGTAGAGGATGTTGTGGCTGTCCAGCGAGGACGGGGTCCAGCCGAGCAGGTAGAACGAGGTGTCGTAGTTCGGCGCCAGGACCTTGGCGAAGTACTTGGCCTTCGGCTGGGCGTTGAGGTTCACCTTGACGTTGATGCGGGCCAGCATCGAGACCACCGCCTGACAGATCGCCTCATCGTTGACGTAGCGGTCGTTCGGGCAATCCATGGTCAGCGAGAACCCATCCGGATAGCCGGCTTCAGCCATCAGCGCCTTGGCCTTCTTGAGGTCGGTTGCCGGGCGCTTGAACTCGGCGCCGCGGTCGTAGAGGCTCGGGGCGATCATCAGCGCGGAGGGCACCGCCTGCCCGCGCATGACGCGCTTGGCGATCGTGTCCTCGTCGATGGCGAGGTAGAAGGCCTCGCGCACCTTGATGTCCCTGAACGGATTCTTGCCCTTGACGCTCGAATCCTTCAGCTCGTCCCGATCCTGGTCCATGCCGAGGAAGATCGTGCGCAGTTCAGGCCCGGCCATTACGATGGCGGTGCCGCTGGCATTGACCCGCTGCTGGTCCTGCAGCGGCACGGGATCGATCCAGTCGACTTCGCCGGAGAGCAGCGCAGCGACGCGGGTGGCCGGGTTGGCGATGGTGGTGAGGATCGCCTCGTCGAGGTTCGACTCGACCTTGCCCCAGTAGCCATCGAACTTCTTGAACACGGTCTTCACGCCGGGCTGGTGCTCGGCGATCACGAACGGGCCGGTGCCGTTCTCGTGCAGGGTGGCGTAGCTCGGGCTGGTGGCGTTGGGTGCCGTCGGCTGGACGACGCCGTTCTTCTCGGACCACGCCTTCGACATGATCAGCCAGGTCGGGAACTGAGCGATGGCGATGGGGTTCGGCTTCTTCAGCACCATGTCGACGGTGAAATCGTCGACCTTCACGAATTCCGCGTCGGCGAGAACGTTGGTGGTGAAGTTCGAGCCGGAGGCCCGGACCCGCTGGGCGGAGAACAGCACGTCGTCGGCGGTAAAGGGCGAGCCGTCGTGGAACTTGACGTTCTTGCGCAGATGGAAGCGCCAGCGGGTGGGCTCGGGGGTCTCCCAGGATTCGGCCAGGCCGGGGGCGAATTTCAGGTTCTTGTCGAGGGTGACGAGGGACTCGTAGGCCGCCTGCTGCATCCCTTCCGTGAAGCTCTCCTTGAGGGAGTACGGATCCAACGATTTCAGATCGCCCTGGAAGGCGAAGCGGAACACGTTGGCGGCCTGCGCGGGCAGCGCGAACGCCAGGGTCGCGACCGCACCCACGGACACGCCGCGGGCGAGGGTCTTCAGGGCTGAGCGGGACAAGCGGATCTCCGGAACCGTGAAAGTTGAGCGCAGGCCGTTCCGCGGAAGCGGTGGCTGAGGCTTAGCCCCGGCACCGCGCGTCGGCAAACGGCGCGACCGCTGCGCCCACAGCAAGGTTCGGACCAGGGGGATTGGTTGAGGGACCAATCTCGGCGGTCTCGGAGGCGTGGCGGAGATTTTTGGCCGAAGAATCAAGCGCAAAGCGTCGAGCGCATCCCCCTCTCCCCGCGTGCGGGGAGAGGCCCGCACGGACCTCGTCGTCCGTGCGGGAAGCGAGAGGCGAAGCCGGAGCGGAGGTGAGGGGGCGGTTCTGGAAGAGGCTCCTCCGTTCGAGCTTCCTCACCTTCGGCTGCCGCCTCGCTCCGGCGACGACAAGGTCGCCGGAGCCCTCTCCCCGCAAGCGGGGCGAGGGGAATCCAGCTGCGCGCCCGCGGCTCACTCCGCCGCCACCCGGGCCGGCTCGTGCCGCGCCTCCGCCGCCTCCCCTGCCGCCACGGCCTTCCGCCGGAACAGGCGCATCACCACCACGAAGAACACCGGCACGAAGAACACCGCCAGCACGGTGGCGGTGATCATGCCGCCCATCACGCCGGTGCCGATCGCCTGCTGGCTCTTCGAGGCGGCGCCGGTGGCGATGGCCAGCGGCACCACGCCGAAGATGAAGGCCAGCGAGGTCATCACGATCGGCCGGAACCGGAGGGTCGCCGCATCGATCGCGGCCCGCACCACCGAGGTTCCGGGGGTCCAGAGGTCGCGCGCAAATTCCACGATCAGGATCGCGTTCTTGGCCGAGAGCCCGATGATCGTGATCAGACCGATCTTGAAGTACACGTCGTTGGGCAGGCCGCGCAGGTGCACCGCCGCCACGGCGCCGATCACCCCGAGCGGGATCACCAGCAGAACCGAGACCGGAATCGCCCAGCTCTCGTAGAGCGCCGCAAGGCACAGGAACACGATCAGCACCGAGAGGGCCAGCAGCAGGGTCGCCTGGCTGCCGGCCTGCTTCTCCTGGTAGGACTGGCCCGTCCAGGCGTAGCCGAAACCCTTGGGCAATTGGAGCATTAGCCGCTCCATCTCGGCGATGGCGTCGCCCGAGGTGTAGCCGGGGTTCGGCTCGCCGGTGAAGCGCACCGACTGGTAGCCGTTGAAGCCGACGATCTGGCTCGGCCCCATGCCCCATTTCAGCTCCGCGAAGGACGACATCGGCACCATCGTCCCCGTGGCGTTCTTCACTGCGTAGTTGAGGATGTCCGACGCGGTCATGCGCTGGAGCTGCTCGGCCTGCACGTAGACCCGCTGCATCTTGCCCCGGTTGGGGAAGTCGTTCGGGTAGACCGAGCCGAGGTTGAGCTGGATCGTGGCGTTGATGTCCTCGAACTTCACGCCGAGCGCAGCCGCCTTCTCGCGGTCGATCACCAGCTCTGCCTGCGGGGTCGGCGGCAGGCCCTCGATCTTGACCTTCTGGAGGATCGGGCTTTGCGTCGCCAGCTTCAGGAGTTGCTCCTGGGCCGACAGCAGAGCCGCGTAGCCGCGATTGGCCCGATCCTGAAGGCGGAACGAGAAGCCCGCCGCGTTGCCGAGGTTGTCCACCGGCGGTGGTTCCTGGGCGTCCACGGTGGCGTCGCGGTAGGTGCTGAGCGCCGTGTTGGTGGCGGCCACCAGGGCGGCGGCCGAGTTCTTGGCGTCGCGCTCGCCCCAGGGCTTGAGGGTGACGAAGGCCTGACTGGTGCTGGGCGCCTGGCCGGAGAACGAGAAGCCGTTGAGCATCGTCACGGTGGCGACGCCCGGCTGCGCCAGCAGGTACTCCTCGACCTTGCGGACCGCCACCTGGGTGCGGTTGTAGGAGGCGCCCGGCGGGGTCTGGATGTCGACCGTGAAGAAGCCCTGATCCTCAACCGGCAAAAAACCCTCCGGCAGTTGCACGAAGGCGTAGGCCGTGCCGGCCACCAGCGCGAGGTAGACCAGCATCACCCGGCCGGACTTGCGGATGAACGCCGCGGTGCCACGGCCGTAGCGGGCGGTCTCCCGGTCCACGAACCGGTTGAACATCCCGAACACGCCGCCCTTGGCGTGGCCGTGGCCCTTCTCGATCGGCTTCAGGAAGGTCGCGCAGAGCGCCGGCGTCAGCGACAAGGCCAGCAGCGCCGAGAAGCCGATGGAGGTCACCATCGCGATCGAGAACTGCCGGTAGATGATGCCCACCGAGCCGGGGAAGAACGCCATAGGGATAAACACCGCCACCAGCACCAGGGTGATGCCGATGATCGCGCCGGTGATCTGCCTCATGGCCTTCTTGGTGGCCTCCTTGGGGGGCAGCCCCTCCTCGTTCATGATCCGCTCGACGTTCTCCACCACCACGATGGCGTCGTCGACCAGGATGCCGATGGCCAGCACCATGCCGAACATGGTGAGCACATTTACCGAGAAGCCCGAGATCCACATCACCGTGACGGTGCCCATCAGGGCGATCGGCACCACGATGGTGGGGATCAGGGTATAGCGGATGTTCTGCAGGAACAGGAACATCACGAGGAAGACCAGCACCACCGCCTCGACCAGCGTGTGCAGCACCTTCTCGATGGAGGCCTCCACCGCCGGGGTGATGTCGTAGGGGATGTCCCACTTCAGGTCCGGCGGGAAGAACTGGGACAGCTCCACCATCTTGGCGCGGATGGCCCTGGCGGTCTCCAGCGCGTTGCCGTCGGGGGCGAGCGTCACCGAGATGCCGGCGGCCGGGCCGCCGTTGAGGCGCGTGGAGAACTGGTAGGCGTCGCCGCCGAGCTCGATCCGGGCGACGTCGCGCAGGCGCACGGTCGAGCCGTCGGAATTGGCCCGCAGCACCACGGCGCCGAACTCCTCGATCGTGCCGAGCTGGCCCTTCACGATGATCGGCACGGTGAGCGCCTGCCGGGTCGGGCTCGGCTGCGCGCCGACCGAGCCGGAGGCGACCTGGACGTTCTGGTTGCGGATCGCGTCGGTCACGTCGGAGGCGTTGAGCGACAGGCCGCGCAGCTTGTCGGGATCGACCCAGACCCGGAGCGAGCGCTCGGTGGAGTACAGCGTCGCGCGCCCGACGCCGGGGATGCGCCGGATCTCGTTGATGACGTTGCGGATCAGGAAGTCGCCCAGCCCCACCTCGTCCATCGACCCGTCCTTGGAGACGAGGGTGATGATGTTGAGGGTGGCGGCCGAGGCCTCCTCCACCAGGATGCCCTGCTGGCGCACCTCGGCGGGCAGGCGCGCTTCGACACGCTTCAGCCGGTTCTGGACCTCCACGGAGGCGAGCGCCGGGTCGGTGCCGGGCTGGAAGGTGGCGGTGATGTTGACCGAGCCGAACGAATCAGTGGTCGACTCGAAGTTCATGATGTTGGCGGCGCCATTCAGCTCATCCTCGATGAGCCGGGTCGTGCCGACGTAGAGGCTCTCCACCGAGGCCCCCGGATAGGCCGTCGACAACGCGATGGAGGGCGGCGCGATCACCGGATACTGCGCCACCGGCAGGTTCGGGATGGCGAGCGCGCCGCCGAGGCAGATGAACAACGCCACCACCCAGGCGAAGACCGGGCGATCGATGAAGAAGCGGGCCATGGTCGGGGTCTCCCGGGCTCAGTGGCGCTGCTGGGCGGCGGCCCGCGGGGTGACCTCCGCCTTGTCGCCAGAACTCTGGTCACCCTGCGCGTCGGGTGCCTCGTCGGCATCGTGCTTCGGGCCGGTCTCGCCATGGACCGGACTCTGGTCGAGGGGCTTCACCTTGGCGCCCACGGTGATCTTCTGGAACCCGTCGATCACGACGCGCTCGCCGGCCTTGAGGCCCGAGCGGATCAGCCAGTTCTGGCCGACCACCGGCCCGACTTCGACGGGCTGGCGCATCACGGTCTGGTCGGCACGCACGATCCAGACCTCGGCGCGGCCGTCATCGGTGCGCTGGATCGCCTGCTGCGGCACCGCGATGGCGTCGGAATCGATGCCCTGCTTGATCCGCGCCCGGACATACATGCCGGGGAAGAGTTCATCGTGCGGGTTCGGGAACTGCACACGCAGGGTCACCTGCCCGGTGCTCGGATCGGCTGTGACGTCCGAGAACAGCAGGCGGCCGGCCAGCGGGTAGAGCGAATTGTCGTCCATGATCAGGTGGACGTTGGCGGTGTTGTCCTCCAGCCGCGCCAGTTCGCCGCTGGCGAGGTCCCGGCGCAGGCGGTTCAACTCGCCGACCGATTGGGTGATGTCGACGTAGATCGGGTCGAGCTGCTGGATCGTGGCGAGCGCTCCCATGGCGCCGGGCTCGATCAGCGTGCCCTCGGTGAGCAGCGCCCGCCCGATGCGGCCGGTGATCGGCGCGCGCACGTCGGTCCAATCGAGGTTGAGCTGCGCCTTCTGGCGGCTCGCCTTGGCGCCGGCCACCTCGGCCTCGGCCTGCTTCTTGCCCGCGTAGGCGGCGTCGTACTGGGCTTGGCTCGCCGTGGCGCGGGAAAGCAGCTGCTCCAGCCGGTCGGCCTGCTGGCGGGCGAGCACCAGGGCGGCCTCCTGGCGGGCCAACGCCGCCTCGGCGCTGGCAAGCTCGACCTCGTAGGGCGCGGGGTCGATCTTGTAGAGAATATCGCCTTCCTTGACCATGCTGCCCTGCTCGAACAGGCGCTTGACCACGAGGCCGGAAACCCGGGAGCGGACCTCGGCGATCCGCATCGGTGCGACGCGGCCGGGCAGATCGCGCAGATAGGGAATCGCCTGGGGCTCCACTTTGACGAAGCCGACCTCCGGCACGGGCGGCGTCGGCGCGGCGGCCTGCTTCGGGTTGCAGGCCGCGAGGCCGAGCAGCAGCAGGACAGCCGGTGCGCGGAACGGGGACAGGGTTCTGGCGGACAAAGTGCGGGTCACGGTTACCGACGCTCCTGAAAGCATGCGTCTGCTGAGGCTGGCGCGGAGCATGGGCCCGCGCATCGTCGAATCGGATCACGGGACCGGTCACGCGGCCGGCCCGGAAGATCAGGACAGGCACAACCCACATCGGCCGTCGGGCCGGGGGCGTGCGTCAGGCCAGCCGTGGGGGCCGGTGCAGCGAGCCATCCGGCGCGGAGGCCGGCACGGCGTCGGACCTGTAATCGAACGATGCGGAGACAGTGTGACGAGGCCACAGCGCCTCAACCGGCGGTCGCGGCAGCCCCAGTTCGGTGATGATCTCGCAGTCAGCAGCGCAGAGATCGGTGCGGCTCAGCCCCAAGTGCTCGGCCTCGGGCTGCGCATCCGGTGTGCCCGACAGGACCGCCATCCGGGCGCCCGTGACGGCGCAGGCCGGACCTTCGGCATGCGCCGCGGCTTCGGCCGGCACGGCGACGCAGGCCGCAGCCGCGAGGACAAGCAACGCCACCAGGGCGAGGCCCCGGGCGAGGCGGTCCGGCGAGCCCGCGACGCGGCGGGCCAGAAGGGCGACGGATCGGATCACGAAGCTGAGATAAGCATGGCCGTCGCTCGGTGCAATCACCCATGGCGTCGCGCCGACCGGCCCCTGTTGCGCGAACGCAACGGCTACGCCCGGAAGCGCCCTCTCTGACGGTCCGGCCTCAACCTTGCCGCGAAGTCGAGGCGGGTTCAGCGCATGACCGAGCGGCCGCCGCCAAGGCCTGCGCCGCGATCACAGAGGGATGGACACCATGTCGAGACGGATCGCGATGCTTGCGCTCGCAGGCGCCCTGCTGGGAGGCACGCCCGCTTCCGCCGGCCCGATGGACAGCGGGCCGCTCGCGGATTTCTTGAACGTCTTCCGCAGCCAGGCGATCCCGCGCGAGACGATCGGCTGGAACAGCACCGAGAAGCCCGGCACCATCGTGATCTCCACCCGCCAACGCCGGCTCTATTACATCCTCGGCAACAGCGAAGCGATCCGCTACGGCGTCGGCGTGGGCCGTCAGGGCTTCTCATGGTCCGGTACCAAGACCGTGACGATGAAGAAGGAATGGCCGGCTTGGCGCCCGCCGCAGCAGATGCTGGCCCGCCGCCCGGACCTGCCGCGCTACATGGCCGGCGGCCAGGACAACCCGCTGGGCGCCCGCGCCCTCTATCTCGGCTCCTCGCTCTACCGGATCCACGGCTCGAACGAGCCCGAGACCATGGGCGCAGCGGTCTCCTCCGGCTGCATCCGCATGACCAACAAGGATGTGGTCGATCTCTATGACCGGGTCCGCGTCGGCACCAAAGTGGTCGTACGCGACTGATGTGCGAGCGCAGGAAGTTTGTCGGCAGGAGCGGGTAATGTGTCGGCCTGGGCGCGCGAAGTTTGTCGGCGCGCGTCCAGGCCAGCCTGATCATCGAGGTCCGGCCCCGAATGCGTGAGCGGGTTTCTTCGCGCCCGAGGCATTGAGCCCGCGCCGGACAAGCGCGACTATCATGCGGCCTTCCACGACCCGGCCAGAGTCGCGGCGTTCGAGGGTCACGGCATCAGAGCCTATTTGCGTGGCTCTTAGGTATCTGGGCGTTGGCTCCCGTGACCCTGGCCCGCAGGCCATACCTCAGGGCGGACCACTCCAGTGGTTCATCGCCGAGTTTCGTGGATCAGGCTGTGATCAAGAAGCGACGACGAAGGAGGTCGAGCTTTGCTCGACCATACATGGACCGTTTCAGCAGTTTGAGACGGTTGATCTGCCCTTCAGATTGTCCGCCGCTCCAAGGCGATTGCAACGCAGCGTGAACCGCGGCGCGATCCTGATCGAGGCTGTCGGCAAAACTCTCGACGACGCGTGTCCCGCATCGCTTCGCCTTATCGAGCCAGTGATCGAAGGCGGCTGCAGTCTCGGCCTTTGCGTGTCGGATGTCGCATTGGCCGCGGACAAGGCTGCAGAACTGGCGAGTAAGATCCACGACCCTGGCAGCTTCGTCGTCTTGAAGAACCCGCGTCACTGTCGCGGCTGCCTCGACGTTGAGAGCATGGGGTTCCTGCAGGAGCAGCCACAACAGGTGCTTGGGCGAAGGTAGTGGGGACGCGCTCGACGGCGCCGCGGATGGCGATGTCGGCCGTTGCCGAGCTGTCGTTTTCACCGGACGCGCGCGTCGTTCCTGGAGCCAGCGGCAAACCTGTTTCGGGGTGCCGGAGAACCCCAAATCCCGAAGCTCGCGCCACAGCTGCATGGCGTTTTCGCAGCCTTTGTTTAAGCGGGCTTTCAGGTGATCGAGGTGTGGATCGAGAATGCTCGACCCTGGTCCTCGTAGGCCATGCCTTGGGAAGCGTTCGGCGAAGGCGTACTTGCGGACCGTGGCGCGGGCGAGACCCGTTTCGCGATTGATGCGACAGAGTGAGTGTCCCGCTGCGCAACGACGGCGGACATCGTCATAGAGGATCTCCCATCGTGCAAACGCCGCAGCCCGCGTGAGCGCCTCGGCAGGCGCTCGCGGAAACGCCTTGGTACGGCGGCTCGATGCAGCCGTCGGTGCTGGTGACGGCAGTTGCTTGAGGCGTGGATGAACCCGAGCAAGCCAGCGTTCGATCATCTGCCACGTGTTGAGAAGCAGATGCCAACGATCGGCAACCTGAAGGGCATCGGGTGCTCCCATCGCGGTGCCACGTGCATACTCGGTCGAGCGGTCCCGCGCTACGACCCGGATCTGTGCCTCGCGTCGCAGCCATGCGGCAAGCGTTCCGGCCGAACGATCCGGCAGCAAATCGATCGGGCGACGGCGTTCAAGATCCACCACGACCGTTCCGTAGGTCCGGCCCTTACGCTTCGCCCAATCGTCTACGCCAATAATGTGCGGTGCAGGTCCGCTCGGTAACGGCAACGCACGGATGGTCCGCAACACGGTGGTGGCACTCGACGGCATGGACAGATGCGACAAAAGCCTGGCCGCAGGCTGTCCACCAAGCACATGCCCTGTTCGCGCTTGCGCCGTTGTGAGGCGGTGCGTGCGATGGGCGTAGCGCCGCAGCAGATGCGGAAACCGCTCGGCGAAGGTCAGTCGTCGACAGCCAGAGTGATGGCAATAGAAGCATCGGATCGTGAGCCGTAGCCGAACGATCTTTTCATTTGCCGGTAGATCGGCAGGCCGTCGCTGGTATCGACTATGGACAGCAGACTTGGACGTGCGGCAGGTCGGGCTGCAGGCGTGATCACGCCGACCTTCAGCGACGATGCAAAGATGACCGGGGTCAAGCCGCGTCACGTCGAGCATGCGGCAGCCGTGAAGATCGCAGAACAGGCTCATGCCAAGATCTGCGATCCACTCCCACCTTCGACCAGAGGGCATTCTCACAAAGCCTGATCCACGAAACTCGGCGATGAACCTCCGGCATCGTTTCACGCAAATAGTGCCGGACGATCTTGGCACTGAACGGTTTACCGATGAACGTCGCGCTCCCAGGCCGATCGCCCGGTTGGTGCTCGACCTGACCCGAAGCGACCACGACCGCGACATGCGGCCAGCGCTCGGCTGTTTGGCATGTAAGGTCGAAGCCGTCTTCACCCCCCGGCTCCTGCATGCGTGTTCTGCCCGGCTGATCACGAGGTAGGCCCGGGTAACGTTCGGGGGCCGCTATCCCCTGGTCGAAGCCGCGCCGACGCACGCCGACATGGAGGGCAGAAGAATCGCGAACAAGCTCCTGCTGATCCCCAGCCGCCTGACGTCTGAGGTCCGACGCCGGCTTGCTCGCTCTGCCGTCAAAGCGGAGCATCTTGGTCGGCGACGTGCAACCGGGGTGGTCGAACCCCATACCGAGGCGCGGCCCCATTTCGCGTCACAAGCTTACGATCTCGGCGACGGCACCGGGTCGCTTATGGTTGAGCTTCGCGCGCCCTCAGCACGTCGAGCCGATACTTGTCGGTCCGGGCTTGACTATGGACGCGCAAGAACGTGCTGCCGCGGTCGATGAACTGCTCGGCCGCTGCGTCGCCGGTGAGGGGGTAATGCGTCTCGCCCGTCCAGTGCACCAGCCCGACGTCGCCACTCGCCGCGAGGGCACCACGCACTCGCTCGACGAGGCGCTCCACATCATCGGCATCGAGATAGTAGACGACTTCCGACAGCAGGATCAGGTCGAAGCTGCCCTCGGGCCAATCGTTCGGGACTTGCGCGAGCCTGAGGTCGACATGCGCGAGATCCCGGCAACGGGCGCGTGCCCGATCCAGCGCTCGCTCAGCGAGGTCGAGGCTGACGAGCGCGTCGCAGCGTTCGGCGAGCTGCCGCGTGAGCACGCCGATGGAGCAGCCCACCTCGAGGACGCGGGCGTACCGAACCCGCGGCAGGGCAGCGAGCGTCGCGGCGTACTTCCCGCGCTCGTAGTCGCTCGTCTCGAACTGCCAGGGGTCCAGGTCGGCGGCGTAGAGCTTGTCAAAGTAGCTCGGCGGCAAGGTGCCGGCATGTCGCGTCAAAGGATGCCTCCCGGTGTGAACACATCACCGGCCAACCCGCCGATGGCCAATATCTCGGCCGCCGCCGTGGTGAGGGCCCGGTCCGGAGCGGGCTGGCGTAGGTACGTGGCGAGGTCCCGCGAGAGCCGTTCCAGAGGATGTTCGCGCAGGAAGCCCTGCAGGCCGACGGAACGCTGAGCGAGTTGAAGCACATCGAGGCCGGCCTTCTCCACCGCGAGTCGAGCCAGGTTGACGAAGGCGACGATGCGTTCGGGGGCGAGATCGTCCTCGGCGACAATTCGGGCGGCACGCTCGACCCACTGCCGGGCGCCCTCGACCGCGATGGCGCCCTCGCCGAGGCGCGCGAGTTGGTGAGGGTCGGCTCCCCGTTCGAGCCGCGCTAGGTGGTGACGCCATGCGTCGAACACGGCCTCGATGCCGCCGAGCTGCACGGCGGCGAACCGCCAAGCGCCGCCCGAGAAGACCGGCTGGCGGTGGTAGTCGTCCCATCCGCCCAGGATCTCGTCCTCAGTGACGGCGATGTCCTCGAAGTCGACGGTGCCAGTTGCTGACGCGCGCATACCGTGGGCACGCCATCCCGAAAGGTCGGCGCGGCTGCCAGGTTCCAGCGGCACGACCAGCATCAGCGGGGCGGCACCCGGCTCGCGCTTGACCGTCACCAGGGCCCGCGTGACGAAGCCAGCACCCGACGCGAAGGACTTCACGCCGCGGAGCCGGCGGTCATCCCCGAGCATCAGACAGTCACCGGGCGGGTCGGTATTCCAGACCCCGAACAGGTGTCCGTCGCGCGCATCCGCGAACAAGCGCGCCCGCTGCGAGAGTGTACCGTACCGGGCGACGAGTTGGAGCGCATTGACGTGGCCTTCGTAGATGCGCCCGAGCGCGAGGCTCCCGTACCCGACGAGGCGCAGCACCGCCGCGAGGCCGCACGCATCCGGCTCCTCACCGAGGCCGACGCCGCCCTCGTCTGCAGGAATGGGCGCAGCGAGCAGGCCGAGGCGGCCGAGGTCGGCGACGTCCTCCGCGGGGAAGCCGTCGTCGCGGTCCTGTTCGCTGGCACGGCGAGCGGCCGTAAGCGCCGCCTGCCGCGCGGCCGCCAGTGCGTCGTACGCCAGGTCGGGCGGGGTCCTCTGGTCCATGCGCCTTGCTCCCATCAGGCCGCCGCGGCGGCGATCTCTTCGACCGTGCGGCCTGTCAGGACCGAACGCGGTTGCGCCTCCAAAATGTCCGGCTCGCCCGGCTTGCGTGCGATCTCGTCGCGCGACTTGAGCAGAAGCCAGGAGACATGCCGCTCACGAGGTCGCGGTTTCATGCGCGTGAGGCGCCACCGCCCCGTTAGCTTCTCGCCGAGCAGCGTGAACGCCAGCGACCCCGCCGCGAGCGCCGGGACCGGGTCACCGTCCGGCTCCCAAGTGCCGCGGTCCCAAAGCAGCACGACGCCCGCCCCGTAGCTACCCGGCGCGATCACGCCCTCGTAGTCGGCGTAGTCCAGGCCGTGGTCGTCGACCTCGACGGCCAGGCGGCGCTCGCCCGCGACGAGGCTCGGACCACGCGTGACCGCCCAACTTTTGAGGACGCCGCCGAGCTCCAGCCGGAAGTCGTAGTGCAGGCTGCGCGCGGCGTGCTTCTGGACGCGGTAGGCCAGGGGCTCAGGCATGGCCGGTCTGTTCCGCAGACGTTTGCGAGGCACTCTCCACCGCAACGACTTTAGGCCTACTGGAGCGGCCGCGGACCCGGCTCGTTAAGCGGAGCAAGCTCAGGGCAGCGCGGGCGTGTAGGATCTGTCGAGGAAGTTCGGCAGGCCGCAGCGGGCGATACCGAAGCATGGGGCTCGCTGCCTCCGTCGCGGCGAGCACGGCCCCAAACGTGGGGAGGTTCGCTATTCTTCGGGCCGCCTCCGTCCCGATGCCCAGCAACGGAGCCCAGAGCGCCTTGCGACCGAGGCGTCCCGAGGACTGTAACTCTCCCATCCTCCGTCGCAAGGCGAACCGGAACAGAGCCCGCGGCACCGGCTCTAAACGCGGGTCACACGGGCTCTCCGGCACCTGGCAGCGCAGCTTCATCGTGTCCGCGGCCCCGCCCGGCGCGCGCCCGTCGAGCCGACCGGAGGTGACGACGAGGATGTCCGGGTCGTGCCGGACCCGCGCGTCGCTCGACAGTAGCGATGACACGAAGGCCTTGTCCTCGCCGACCGCGAGCGGTGGCATGCCGCCGACCTGCCGGTAGGTGGCGAGGCGGACCGCGAGTGTCGCCCCCGAGGTCGTCCAGTGCCGCGGCCAGGGATCGTGCGCGACCGGATTGATCCGTGCTTCGAGCTCCGTGAGCAGCGCCTCGTAGGCGCCCTCCAGCGCACCGCGCGCGTGCAAGGATGCGGGCAGGCGCGCGGCATCCGCCTCGTCGAGGGCGATCCGGCCGGCCACCGCATCGACACCCTCCGTGATGGCGGCGAGGTTGCGTGCGACCCAATCGTTCGGGACTCGACTATCCGCGTCGGTCGTGAGGATGACGCCGTCCGACGTATCGCTCTCCTCCAACCACGCGGCTGCGGCCTCCATGGCCTCCCTCCGTGCCCATCCCGCGTTCGCCTCGGCATACGCTCGCTCGATCACCCGAACCGGGCGACGCAGAGACGTGCGCAGGGCTGCGACCACATGGGCGGTGCCATCCGTGCAGTTGTTCAGGAACAGCAGGACACCAAGCCCGCTTCCCCCAAGATCTTCCTGCCTGTCGAGCGCACGCAGGCAATGTTCGATGCGTTCGGCTTCATTGAAGACCGGAACAGCGACCACCGCTCGCAGGGTCTGGTTCGGCATTCCTTGATCGGCAAGTGACGCCACAACTTCTTGCTCGGTCAGCACGAATATCTCCGGGAAGCCGGGTTATGCGCCGGCACCACGCAAACCTGCCGCGCGGCACTCCTGTTCGGGGGCCGAGCCAGTTTTCATCCGGCGACGTTGCCGCACCTGATACGGACCACATGCAGCCAGCTTTCAGCCTCGGTGCTCTGAACTTCGCCCTGGCCGGCGCACGAGAGGGCTTCGGCCCCTTCCTCGGAGTGTATCTGCAGAAGCAGGGCTTCGATCCCGCGGCCACCGGCTTCGCCATGGGTCTCGCCGGCTTCGCGGGCCTACTTGCAACGACGCCGGTCGGGGCGCTGATCGATCGGACCACGTACAAGCGGGCGGCCCTTGCAGCCGCTGTCCTCGCCATCGCCCTGGGCGCCGTCGCTCTGATCGCCACTGGCAGCCTATGGCTGATCGGCCTGTCGCAGTTGGTCATCGGCGTCGCCGACACCAGCATCGCGCCCCTCGTCGCGGCGGTCACGCTCGGCATCGTCGGACAGAAAGCCTACGGCCACCGGGTCTCACGCAACGAAGCGTACAACCACGCCGGCAACGCCGCGAACGCCGCATTGTCGGGCGTGCTCGGCTACACGCTTGGGCTCAGCTACGTCTCCATCGCCATTGTGGTCATGGCGGTCGCCTCGTGTGGGGTGCTGCTGACCGTAGACGAGAGCAGCATCGATCATGGCACGGCGCGCGGCGGTGAGCAGGACGAGCGCTCGACGCTGCGCGTGCTTTTCGAGACGAAGCCGCTCCTGATCCTGGCGGCCACCGTGTTCGCCTATCAGACCGCCAACGGCGCCATGTTGCCGTTCCTGGCGCAGGCACGCACCGCGGCGGGCGCCGATCCGAGCCTGACCACCGGCGTGATGACCGTGGTCTCGCAGGCCACGATGGTCGGGGCTGCGCTGCTCGCCGCGCGCGTCGCGAAGGGGCGTGGGCATGCCGACGTACTCACCATCGCCCTCGGTCTCGTCGTGGTTCGAGGCATCCTCGCGGCGTTCGCCACCTCTTGGCTGCTGGTTATCCCGGTGCAGGTGCTGGAAGGCTTGGCGATGGGCCTGGGCGGCGTCGCTATCCCGGCTCTCGTGGCCGAGATGATGGAGGGCTCCGGTCACGCCACAGCCGGGCTCGGCGGCGTCATGACAGCCTACGGTGCGGGCGCAACCGTGAGCCCGTTACTCGCCGGGCTCGTCGCTCAGTACCTCGGTTTTTCGGCCTCATTCTTCGCCTTGGCCGGTGTCGCGGGCATCGGCTTGGTCGTGTGGACGATAGGCCGCCGCCTGGGCACGAGCGCTCCCTCAGGGCAAACTGATGAGGTGTCTGCCAAGCCGGCGTGACGCTTCGGAGGCTGCAACATGGATGCGCGAACGGGAGCGAAGTTTTGGTCCAGCGTCTTGACAGGCTCCTTCCCGGCCTTCGTGCTCCTTCAAGGCTCGCTCTACGCCGCCTACGGGACGGAATCACCTTTCCTGCCGAGCTTCCTCGGCGAGCGAGGCCTGAGCGCGGGCGAGATCGGTGCCGTGCTCGCCGCGGGGACGCTCATGCGACTCGCCGCGGGCCCGGTCGCAGGTCATCTCGCTGACCGCTACGACGCGACCAGGGCCGTCCTTGGCTTCGCCGCCGCCGCTGCTGGGGTGATCTCCTTCGCCTACCTCGCTGGATACGGCTTCTGGCCACTGATGCTGGTCAGCGTGCTGCATGCGAGCGCCATCGCAGCCCTGGCGCCGCTGTCCGACGCGCTCGCGCTCACCGCCGCTGAGCGGGAGGGCACCTTCTCGTATGGCTGGGTTCGGGGTGCCGGTTCGGCAGCGTTCGTGCTCGGAACCCTGGCCTCAGGTTTGCTCGTCGCCCGAGCTGGCCTAGCCAGCATTATTGTGTCCAGTGGCGTCCTGTTCCTCGCTATGGCAGTCGCGACGAGCCGCGTTCCGGCTGCCCATCCGCGGGAGCAGCAGGCAAGCCTCGGCCTCGGCGGCATACGCGCGCTTCTCGCCCTGGGGCCGTTCCGCCGGATGCTCGTCGTGGCGGCGCTGGTCATCGGCAGCCACGCGCTCAACGACGGCTTCGCGGTAATCCTCTGGCGCGAAGCCGGCATCAGTCCGAGCACGATCAGCCTGCTGTGGTCGGAGAGTGTCACCTCCGAAGTCTTCGTTTTCGTGCTCGCTGGTCCGTGGTTGCTGTCGCGCCTCACCACCGCCCAGGCCGCGATGCTGGCGGCTGGGGTGGGCGCGCTACGCTGGACGGTTCTCGCCTCGACGGCCTCGGTCCCGGTTCTAGCCATCGTCCAACTCACGCACGGTCTGACCTTCGCTCTGCTGCATCTCGCCAACATGCGCCTGATCGCCTCGGTCGTGCCGGAGCGCCTCGCCGCCACCGCGCAGACCCTCTACGGCACGCTCGGTCTCGGCGTGGCCTCGGCTGTCCTGACCAGTCTCGGGGGCTTGCTGTACGGTCGCCTCGGCGCGGGTGCGTTCTGGGTCATGGCCGGCCTCTGCGCGCTAGCCCTGCCTCTCGCAGTCGGCTTGCGGAACGGCCGGACTTAAGCCTGGCTCAGGGTTTCGATCTGCACATCCTGGCGCGTCTCCACCTCCCCGTCGCGCACCCTCGCGTCGCTTGAGACCCCTACTCTGTTCATCAAGATCATCAAATTCTTGACGAAGCACCCCATTCGAAGCAAGCGCGCTCTGATAGTTCCGCCCTATCGCAGTTGCCCATGGGCAAATTCGACAATTTATTGACACACGAAAAATAGATATATTTTGGAAATTTGTCTTCCAAGAAAAGTCCGATCTTCGTATGTTGAGCGAAATAATTCCGAGCATGGTCTCTAAAAATATTTGACCCATCGTTTCGGTTTCGATCGGCATATTTGAGACTATTGATCGCTACAGGCTATAAATCCGATTCTTGGTACCGGCGGCTAGCGGCTGCTCTCCACCCTTGCCAACGGCGGATGGAGCCATTGGCGTTTCCGGCAAGCTCTGATTCGTTCGCTGCTCAGCAACTTCGGTTCAGGAGGAAGTTCACGCACAGGGTGGCTGGCTGTGTACAGCTTGCAGAACGCAACTTTAGCTGAGAAGTGGACCTTCGGCTTCGCGCCCATCCCGGTCGTCCAGCAGCCCTGCGCCCTGTACCGGAAGCGGACCTCTGACACCGGTGCCGTCCGCGATCCCGGCGCCTGTCAAGGACACGCCGCCGAAAACCGGCTTTGCGTCGCGGCGCGTCCTCGACGAAAGCGCAGCGGCCTCACCGTCGGCTTGCCTGAAGCAGGCGCCACATTACAGAGTCCGCCAAGGCGGGCCGACAGGGCTACAGGGCGACAGCGAGTATTTCGATGGGGGGCTGAGACGGGCAGAGCAATGCTGGGGGATGCGCTTCACGTGCAGTCTTCACGTGCAGTTCGGAGAGACTGTCGCGATTCCGCCAGACCTCTCGAGCCTGGGCACGTTGATCCAGATCGCAGACCATCGCATTCACCACCGCTACAGCGACCGCCCCGTCGAACCCCGACCTGATCTGCGCGCTGGCGCTCTCCGCACCCTCGAAAAGCGACCTATAGCAGCGCGATATCGTGGTGGTTGCGGATCCCGCGCTGCGGCAGCGGATCGCCGCGTTTCTCCCCCTCATGCCTCGGGTCCGCAAAGCTCCGGCTTTCCTCGTGTTCTGCGCCAACGGTGCGCGTCTGCTCGAGATCGCAAGCATGCGCGGAAAGCCCTTCGCGAGTGACCCCCTCGATCGGTTCTTCAACACCACCGCCGACACGGCGATCGCCCTGGCGACGGCGATCCGCGCGGCCGAAGCGATGGGGCTCGGCTGCTGCCCAATCAGCGAGATCGGAAACAACGCGCAGGATGTCAGACGGATGCGGGTCAGATCAGCCTACGCTGGCCGCTCGCCACGACCGTGCACGAGGACCGGTCTGGCTGTACGACCCTGGCGGCGGATCTCGTGGCCTACGGCCGTCGCCGCAGAGCCCAGCAGCCGTACCCCGAGCAGCGCAACACGGCCCGATGGGGTGAGGCCGTCGACTACGGCTGGTCGGCGGACAAGGCACGCCATTACGCCGAGCCGCAGCGGACGGAATTCGGCGCCTTCGTGAGACAGCGTGGCTTCAGGCTCGACTGAGCCCAGGATCCGTCGCTCAGGTCCCCGGCGGCGCGACGGCGGCGCGAACGATCCCCCTGTGACGATCTAGGGGGCACGCTCGACTCTCGACCATACCGCTGCCTTCACTCGTATCTTCGACTCAGACCGGTGCAGAACTTTCGGGGGGCATGGTTCGTCCAGTCTGAGTCGGGACGCTTGTACTGCCCTGAGGCGCGCGATCACGTCGGGCGCACCTCCAGGCAGTGCGAAATGACGCGGCGAAGCCCTTCGCGCTCCCTGGCCGGGGTGAAGAGCGTTGCCCGCTCTGCACCAGACGCGTGCAGGTGCGCGAGAAAACAGGGCTCCTCTTCGGCTCGAAGCAGCTGCGCGGCCAAGGCCGCATCGTCCCCGACCGGGAAATAGCCCGGATGCTCCGGGCCCAATAGGCCGCGCGTCCCGGGAATTGCGGTGGCTAGGATCGGCAAACCGGCGGCGACCGCTTCCGACACCACGTTCGCGCCGCCTTCCTGCTTTGAACTGAGGACCATGACTCTGGCCCGCGTCAACCAGCGCCGAACCAGGGAGCCGGGCTGGTCCCCCAGCCAGTGGTAACGCGGGTTGTGCGCCATCTCGTCCCGGGCCTGATCAGTCCAGATCCGATCCTGCGCGCCGCCGAGATGTACGATCCGGATCCGGGATCGGTCTGGCAGGCGCCGGGCCGCGCGGGCCGCGCAGAGCGGGTCCTTGACGGAACGCAGATGCGCGACGACGAGAACCTCGAACGCATCGTCGGAGACCGGCCAGCGATGCGCCCGCGCCGTCGCAGACTGGTAGATCACTGTGACCTTGCTGCGGTGACGCGCCGGGAGGGCGGCGGGCACGCCATCGTGCAGGCCGATCAGGCCGTCCGCCAAATCGAGCGAGCGCAGGGTCGGCTCCGGGTCGGCCGCCAGATAGTGATAGAGATCCGTGCCGGTCAGGGCGACGACGAGCGGTCTATCCGGGTACCGCGCCTTGAAGCGCGCAATCGACGGCGCGCTGCGCCAGGCGTGAAGCGCCAGCATCATGTCGACGTCGGCCTCGTCCGGGTACGACGTTGACACGTCGACTTGGTGCCCGAGTTCGCTGAGGATGCGCGCCCAGCGCATCGCCGTGGTCCGATTGCCGGCACGAGACGTTCTCGCCGCCGGTGTGATCAGGCTGATTCTCATGGTTGCGACAGGATTCCGGGACGTTTGATGAGCGCACAGGTCTCGACTGCCGGTCTCGTGGCGATGCTGGGGGATGCCAGAGCGCGGACGCTCGAACTGGTGTCGGGCCTCGATCAGGAGCGTCTGATGGGCCCGCAGAGCGAGATCGTGAACCCCCTCCTGTGGGAAATCGGTCATCTCGCCTGGTTTCACGAACATTTCATCCTGCGCGGGCTCGACCGGGCCCCGCCCCAACTGGCGGCAGCCGATGGCCTCTACGATTCCGCGCGGGTGCCCCACGCGACGCGCTGGTCGATCCCCCTGCCGGCTTTGCCCGACACCCTCGCCTACATGGCCCGCGTGCAGGAGGCGCTCGTCCGGCGCCTCGACGGCCGCGAGCCGACGGCGCAGGAGGCCGACCTCTACCAGCTCGTCACCTTCCACGAGGACATGCACGACGAGGCCTTCACCTACACGCGTCAGACCTTGGGCTACCCGAGGCCGTTCTTCGCCACCTCGGCCGCAGCGCGGGACATGGGGATAGGTCCCTGGCCCGGCGACGTCGCGGTCGGCGGGGGAACCTGGCAACTCGGCGCCGAACCCGGCGGCGGCTTTGTCTTCGACAACGAGAAATGGGCGCATCCCGTATCCGTCGCGGCGTTCCGCATTGCCCGCGCGCCGGTGACCAACGGGGCGTTCGCCGCCTTCGTGGCGGATGGCGGCTATCGGGATCCCGCCTTCTGGGACGCCGAGGGGGCGCGGTGGCGCGACGGGTGCGGTGCCGAGCACCCGGCCTACTGGACGCCTCATGGGCGCGGCGACTGGACCTGCCGGCGGTTTGACCAAGTCGAGCCGCTGGCGCCCGATCAGCCGGTCGTCCATGTCAACTGGTACGAGGCCAACGCGTATTGCCGCTGGGCGGGTCGACGGCTGCCCACCGAGGCCGAATGGGAGGCTGCCGCGGCCGGCACGCCGGCGTCTGACGGCACGTTGAGCGGCACCAAGCGTATCTATCCCTGGGGGGATTCGACGCCGACGCCTGAGCGGGCCAACCTCGATGGAGGTCATCTCGGCTGTGTCGACGTCGCAGCCTTCCCCCAGGGCGACAGCGCCTGGGGCTGTCGGCAGATGCTCGGCAACGTCTGGGAATGGACGGCGAGCCCGTTCCTCCCGTTTCCCGGCTTCGCGCCGGACGCCTACAAGGAATATTCGGAGCCTGCATTCGGGACGCGTAAGGTCCTGCGGGGCGGCGCCTGGGCGACCCGCGCGCGGATGATCGATACCACCTACCGCAACTTCTTCGGACCGGAGCGCCGCGACGTGTTCGCCGGCTTCCGGACGGTGGCTCTCTAGATCGGGAATCGAGCGGTCGCGACGGCGGCGACGAGGCGGAGCGCCGTCGTCGCGCCGTTGGCCTCGCCCTTCTCGAAATCGCCGGCCTGACCCATCTGGTTGGTCACGTGGGCGAAGCACAGGACGGCCTTGCCGCGCGCCTGCGCGAACGCGTAGAGGGCCGCGGCCTCCATCTCGACCGCGAGGATGCCCCGCCCCCGGGCCGCCGCGATCGCCCGTTCGGTTTCGCGGTACGGGGCGTCGGTCGTCCAGGTGGCGCCCCGTTCGACGGGCTCACCGATCCCCGTCAGCGCAGGCGCCACGGACGCCACCAGGGCGCGCGGCGCTTCAACGAACTCGCCCGGCGGCAGGTAATGGTAGCTCGTGCCCTCGTCGCGGAGGGCCGCCTCGATGAGGATGAAGTAGGGCGGCGCCCGCAGGACCGTGATCTGTCCGGACGAGGTGATGCTGATCAGGAGTTCGCACCCGGAGGCAAACATCTGCTCGGCCACCAGCACCGCGAAGGGTGCGCCGACCGCGCAACCGACGATGCCGATCGCGTGCCCGGATTCCTCAAACCGGTGTAGGGTGCTGTGGTAGCAGGCCCAGTCGGGATCGGGCCGGGCCCGCCCGGTCGCGCAGAGGTGGCGGACGATGTCGCCGTCCGGATCGAGGACGCACAGAGCCGGCACGCGGCCGGCGCCGAGACCGCGTTGCCGGCGCGCCTCGCGGAGCAGGTTCTCCGGCGTGAATGTCGAGACCTCTCCGTGCGCCTTGTCGTGCAGGATCGGGGCGGTCGCCGGCGGGCGGGGCGGCATCAGTGCGCTCAGGCCTCGACGCGGATCGCCGCCGGGCCGGCCTCGAACCGCCCGACCACGGCCGCCTGCGCGAAGCCCGCAGCGCGGCACTGGGCGAGGATCGCCTCCGCCCGGGCGGGGGTGCAGGTCACGAGCAGGCCCCCGGAGGTCTGGGGATCGGTAAGGATGTGCCGACGCCAGTCCGGCAGGCCCTCGGGCAGCACCACCTGTCCCCCGAAGCTTGCCCAGTTCCGGTGCGAGGCTCCGGTGACGAAGCCCTCCCGCGCCAGGGCCTCGGCCCGGGGCAGGAGCGGGATGCCGTCACCGGCGATCACGAAGGTCAGGCCGGCGCCGCGCGCAAGTTCGAGGCCATGGCCCAGCAGGCCGAAGCCGGTGATGTCGGTGATGGCGTGGACCTCCGGATCGCGCGCCAGATCCGCCCCGACCTTGTTGAGGCGTGTCGTTGTGGCGACGAAATCCGTGTAACCGGAAGCGTCGAGGGCCTCCCGCTTGATGGCCGCCGAGTAAATCCCGACGCCGAGCGGCTTGGTCAGGATGGCGACGTCACCGGCGCGGGCGTCAGCGTTGCGCCGGAGATGCGCACGGTCGCACGAGCCGATCACCGCCAGGCCGTAGATCGGCTCTGGCGTGTCGATCGAGTGGCCGCCCGCGATCGGAATGCCTGCCTCGGCGCAGGTGGCCGCGCCGCCCTTCAGGATCTTGGCGACGGTCTCGGGGGCGATCTTGCCGACCGGCATGCCCAGGATGGCCAGCGCCAGCATCGGCTTGCCACCCATCGCGTAGACGTCGGAGATGGCGTTGGTGGCGGCAATCCGGCCGAAATCGTGGGGGTCGTCCACCATCGGCGTGAAGAAGTCCGTGGTGGCGATCAGGCAGGTCCCGTCATCGAGGGCCCAGACCGCCGCGTCGTCGGCGGTCTCGTTGCCGACCAGCAGGCGCTCGAAGGGACCGGCGACCGGTTGGTCGGCCAGCAGCGTGCGCAGCACCGCGGGATCGAGCTTGCAGCCGCACCCGCCGCCATGGGCGAGGCTGGTGAGACGAACCGGGGGCGTATCCATCGATCAATCCTCTCGTGTCGTGATCCGGGGCGGACCGTGCCGGGTACCTTGTCACCAGACAAGCGCGGGCATCCGATACAGCCGGGTGGACGCGTCCGCCGGCGGGGGCTGCGCAGTGCCGATGTGGAGCGCTCCGAAGCCGTTTCCCAGCGCCCCCACCACGTCGAGGGCGACGGTGTCGCCGATCCCAAGGATCCGGGTGGGGTCGACGGGCTGGCCGCGCGACCGCTCAGCCTTGTCCAGGGCACGGCGATAGATCAGAGCGCCGGGCTTGCCGGTCTCGACGACGTGGCCCCCGAAGGCGCGATAGCGCGCGGCCACGAGACCAGCGAAGCGCAGGTGCGTCGCGCCCACCGTCAGGCACGTATCCGGGTTGGTGCAGAGCAGATGCAGACCGCGTTGGGCTGCGGCGGCCAGTGTCGCGTCGAGGTCATCGTCGCAATCCGGATAGCCTGTGCAGACGATCTGCTCGGCGGCGTCCACCGGGACCGGTGTGACCGGGAGGTCAGCGAACAGGACCCGGTCGCGCGCTGCCCCGATATGATGGACGCGCCGGACAGTGGCTCCGACGAGGAGGCTCCGGGCGACGTCGGCCGCGGTCACGAGGTCGTCGTAGGTATCGCGAATCCCGCGGGCCCGAAGGGACTCTGATAGACGCGCCCCGGGCTCAGCTGCGTTCGAGATCAAGACGACCGTGCCGCCGCCGGCCCGGAAGGCGGCCAGCGCGGCGGCGGCGGCGGGGAACACCCGCGTCGCGTCGTGGAGCACGCCGAAGACGTCGCACAGTATGACCGCGTAGGCCTCCGCGAGCCGGCTCAGACCAGCGAGCGCAGCGGGCGCATCAGCCACAGGCGGGCCGCGCCTGGACGATCGTCGTGCAGGCGCTCTCGAGCTTTGGCAGCTCGCGGGCCGGCGCCATGACGATCGACAGGGGGCGGGCTTCGCCGCGCACGATCGGGCAGTACGGGTCGACCTGATCGAGCCGCTCCATCAGCCGCCGCCGCCCGGCGCAGCCGCCGTGGCAGGATTCCTCGTAAGCGCAGCCGCGGCAGGGTTCCGGCAGGGCTCGGACCGCCGTGAAGGGGGCCGTGGCGACGATCTGGCTGCCGGCCTGACGTAGGGTTTCGAGGCTCTGGCCCGTGCCGCCCCAGTACACGCAGGGTTGCACCGTCGCGCGGGGCGTGACGCGCACCGTGCCGACCCCGCATCCGCCCCGGCGCGCCGGGAGGCCCGCCATAGCCCGGACGAGCGGCTCGCCGATGGCGATCACGTCGGTCTCGGCGAAGAGGCGCGCGAACCCGCCCCAGTATTCCTCGTAGGTGAGCGCGAAGGCGTCCGTACGCACCGCCTGGTAGACGTTGATGCGCAGCGGCGCATCGAAGCCGCGGGCCAGGGCGGCGATCTCGTGCAGCCGGTCGAAATTGGTCCGCATCATCACGGCGATGAAGGTGACGCCGACGCCCAGCGCCCGGCAGCGGGCCGCCTGCGCCATCACAAGGTCCCAGTTGCCGGCGCCGCGCTGCGCGTCCTGCTCCTCCCGGGTGGGATAGTCGATCGAGAACTCCACGTCGGCGAAGGCCTGCACCGCCGCGTTATCCATCACGGCGATCGAGTGCCCGTTCGACGTGATCGTGAGTTTGATCGGCTCGGCCCGGAGCAGATCGAGAAGCTGCGGGAACTGGGGGTGCATGCCGTTCTCGCCGGTCCCCAGATTGACGGAGCGCACCGGCAGGCTGTCGAGCACCATCCGCAGCTGTTCCGGTCCGAGCCGGTCGAGGCGATCGGGATCGCGGTAGCAGAAGGAACAGGCGAGATTGCACTCGTTGGTGAGCCCGACACCCAGGGCGAATGACGGCGTCGGGGCGACGGTGTCCGGCTCCGGAGGGTGCAGCGTCCCGGCGTCCATGGCTGTAAATCCTCTCGCCTGATCTCGACAGGCACCATCGGGCGACCGGCGCCCGATTTCGGGCGTCGCAGCTTCCTTCGCACGGCAAGCCGCATTGGTAACATCACATCTTCAGCAAGATTGATCACCGCGGCCAAACTATACCCTCTACTCCGGAACAGCCGCCAAGGCTGGAAACGAACGGGACGCGGCCGTGACCGCGCCAGATGGGCCGATTGCCGCAGCGACGGGGCTCTGCGATTGGTAACCGCACGGCGCGGAGCCACGAAGAAGGGCCATCGGCAGGCTTCAACGGGCTGCTCCGCTAGACATGGGCTAGCTGTCAGTTGATTGGACATTGATGCCGGCATGGCGTCGTTCGTAGATGGGATCCGAACAGGAGCACGCGATGCAGAGACGGACACTGGGCCGGGCGTTGCTGGGCGCGTTGGCTTGCCTCGTGCTGCCCCAGGCCGCCGGCGCGCAGGGCGGCGCCAAGCCGACCTTCGTGTTCACGGGCATTCCCGATCAGGACGAGAGCCGCCTCGTCGAGCGCTTCGGCAAGGTCGCCGCCTACCTCGAGGGCAAGCTCGGCGTGCCGGTGAAGTACCTCCCGGTGAAGAACTACCCGGCGGCGGTCACGGCCTTCACGAACGGGCAGGTCCAGCTCGCATGGTTCGGCGGCTTCACCGGCGTGCAGGCGCGTAAGGCTGTGCCCGGGGCGCAGGCAATCGCGCAGGGCGCCGAGGACGCGGCATTCAAGACCTACCTCATCGCCAACACCAAGACGGGCCTGACGCGCACGACCGACTTCCCGAAGGCCATAGCCGGCAAGACCTTCACCTTCGGCTCCCGCGCCTCGACCTCGGGCCGGCTGATGCCGGAATACTTCATCCGCGAGGCTTTCCCGGGCAGGACGCCCGAGGAGGTGTTTTCCCGCGTCGGTTTCTCCGGCGATCACAGCAGCACGATCCAGCTCGTCCAGTCCGGGGCCTTCGAGGTCGGGGCGGTGGACTATTCGGTCTGGGATCTCGACAACAAGGCCGGCAAGATCGAACAGAAGGAAGTAGGCATCATCTGGGAGAGCCCGCCCTTCCCGGATTATCAGTGGACCGTGCGCGGCGATGTCGACGCGATCTACGGTGCCGGGTTCACGGATCGGTTGAAGGCGGCGCTGATCGACATCAACGATCCGGCGATCCTCGCGCCCTTCGCGCGCTCCAAGTTCATCCCGGTGAGCAATGCCGCCTACGAGCCGGTGGAGCGTGTGGCGAAATCCACGGGCCTGCTGGATTGAATGGCGCGCCGCCGTGAGCCCGTCCCAAGGCGAAGCCGAAGTCGTCCTATCCGGCGCGACGGCGGCTTATGACGGCAAGCCCGTCCTGTTCGGCGTGGACCTCACAATCCGGGTCGGCGAGCGCGTCGCGCTGATGGGGCGCTCGGGGGCGGGGAAATCCACCCTGCTCGGTCTGGTCCACGCCCAAGCGCGCGCCCGCGTAGCGCTGATCCCTCAGGCGGCCGCCCTGGTGCGGACGCTCTCGGTCTTCCACAACGTCTACATGGGCCGTCTCGACCGGCGCTCGACCTTGCACAACCTGCGCACCCTGGCGTTCCCGGCCCCCGCCGATCTCGCGGAGGTAAGCGGGATCCTCGGGGAGGTCGGGCTCGCCGACGCGGTCCGGGCGAAGGCCGGGGCGCTGTCGGGCGGCCAGCAGCAGCGCGTCTCGGTAGCGCGGGCGCTCTACAACGGGCGTCCGATCCTGATCGGCGACGAGCCGGTCTCGGCCTTGGACCGCAGGCAGGGCGGCCTGATCTTGGAGCGGATGGCCTCCCGCCACCAGACCCTCGTTCTGGCGCTCCACGACATCGCGCTGGCGCTGGCGCACACGGACCGGATCGTCGTCCTCGATGCAGGCCGGATCGTCCTCGACGCGCCCGCCTGCGACCTGGACGAGGCGGCCCTCGTCCCGTTCTACGGGCAGGCCGCATGAAGGCCGCGCGTTTGATGCCCGGCGCGGGCTACGCCACGGCGACCCGCTGGTTCGTCGGCGGCGCGGCGGCGGCGCTCCTCCTGGCCGACCTCGCCGTCACCAGCCTCCATCCCTGGGCCGACCTCCAGCGCCTGCTCGCCGGCCTGATCCACCCGGACTTCCCGGCA
>NZ_JALNUM010000054.1:0-40391 GCF_026540795.1 Methylobacterium sp. GC_Met_2 | reverse complement strand
GGCGCTGTTCTTCGCCACCAGCCTGCTGCTGGCCGTGATGTCGCATCGCGCGCAGGCGCCGAAATCGATCCTCGACACCGGCGCGCCGCAGGCGGGTCAGCCCGCCAAGCAGCCGACCGGCGCCGACAACCTGCTCGACACGCTGCGCCAGCAGCAGGACCGTGCCCCCGCCGCCGCGCCCGCTCAGCCCTCCCAGCCTGCTCCTGCCCAATCCGCTCCTGCCCAACCCGCTCCTGCCCAGCCGGGAGTCCCGGACGCGCCGCAGTCGCGCTAAACGGCGCCAGCCCGAATCATGACGGTCCGGCCGGTGCCGGACCGTCAAATGCGCCCAGCGATCCCCAGCTCCCACACGGGCCGGGGCATTCGGCGTTTGGCAAACGCCGGCCACTTCTTTATGGACCGAAGCCCATGACGCGGTACGTTTTCATCACCGGCGGCGTGGTTTCCTCCCTGGGCAAGGGGCTGGCCTCGGCGGCCCTGGCGGCGGTGCTACAGGCCCGCGGCTACCGGGTCCGGATGCGCAAGCTCGACCCCTATCTCAACGTCGATCCGGGCACGATGAGCCCGACCCAGCACGGCGAGGTCTTCGTCACCGACGACGGTGCCGAGACCGACCTCGACCTCGGCCATTACGAGCGGTTCACCGGCGTGCCGGCGAGCCGGGCCGACAACATCACCACCGGCCGGATCTACCAGGACATCATCGCCAAGGAGCGCCGCGGCGACTATCTCGGCGCGACTATCCAGGTGATCCCGCACGTCACCAACGCGATCAAGGACTTCGTTCTCGAAGGCAACGACGCGTTCGATTTCGTGCTCGTCGAGATCGGCGGCACGGTCGGCGATATCGAGGGGTTGCCGTTCTTCGAAGCGATTCGCCAGCTCGGCCAGGAACTGCCCCGCGGTGCCTGCTGCTACGTGCACCTGACGTTGCTGCCCTACATCCCGTCCGCAGGCGAGTTGAAGACCAAGCCGACGCAGCACTCCGTGAAGGAGTTGCGCTCGATCGGCATCCAGCCCGATATCCTGCTCTGCCGTTGCGACCGGGACATCCCCGTCGACGAGCGGCGCAAGCTCGCCCTGTTCTGCAATGTCCGCGAGACCGCGGTGATCGAGGCCCGGGACGTCGCCTCAATCTACGAGGTGCCGCTTTCCTACCGGCAGGCCGGGCTCGACCGGGAGGTGCTCGGCCATTTCGGCCTGGAGCACGGCGAGGAGCCGGATCTGGCCCGCTGGAAGACCATCGCCGAGCGGGTGCGCAACCCGGAGGGCGAGGTCTCCATCGCCATCGTGGGCAAGTACACGGGGCTCAAGGACGCCTACAAGTCGCTGACCGAGGCGCTGACCCATGGCGGCATCAGCCACCGGGTGAAGGTCAACCTCGAATGGATCGAGGCCGAGGTGTTCGAGCGCGAGGATCCCGCGCCGTTCCTCGAAGGGCTCAACGGCATCCTGGTCCCAGGCGGGTTCGGTCAGCGCGGCGCCGAGGGCAAGATCCGCGCGGCGCGCTTCGCCCGGGAGAAGCGCATCCCCTATCTCGGCATCTGCTTCGGCATGCAGATGGCGGTGATCGAGGCGGCGCGCGCACTCGCCGGCTTGCCGGAGGCCAACTCGACCGAGTTCGGCGAGACCGCCGAGCCGGTGGTCGGCCTGTTGACCGAATGGCTGCGCGGCAACGAGCTGGAGCGACGCGCGGCCGCCGGCGATCTCGGCGGCACGATGCGGCTCGGCGCCTACGACGCGAAGCTCGATCCCGAATCGAAGATCGCCCAGATCTACGGCACCACGGAGATCTCCGAGCGCCACCGCCACCGCTACGAGGTCAACATGGCCTATCGCGATCGGCTGGAGGCCCAGGGCCTGCGCTTCTCGGGCGTCTCGCCGGATGGGCTCCTGCCCGAGACCGTGGAGCATGTCGGGCACCCGTTCTTCATCGGCGTGCAGTTCCACCCGGAGCTGAAGTCGCGGCCCTTCGAGCCGCACCCCCTGTTCAAGGGCTTCGTCGGCGCGGCGATCGAGCAAAGCCGCCTGGTCTGAAGGCGCGGCGGCGCGCCGCTGCTCGCATCGGAGCGTGGGACCCTATATCTCAGCAGCCGTGACCGAGATCCTGTTCTACCACATGCAGCGCCAGCCGCTGGAGAATGTGCTGCCGAACCTGGTCGAGCGTTCCCTCGACCGGGGCTGGCAGGCCGCGATCCAGGCGGCCACCGAGGAGCGCCTTCAGGCGCTCGACGACCATCTCTGGACCTATTCGGACGAAAGCTTCCTGCCGCACGGCACCGACCGCGAGCCCGACGCGGGGAGCCAGCCGGTGGTCCTGACCCTGCGGGACGTGAATCCCAACACGGCCTCGATCCGCTTCCTCGTGGAAGGCGCCGACCTGCCGCCGGATGCGAACGCCTACGAGCGGATCTGCATCCTGTTCGACGGGACAGATCAGGACGCCCTGTTGCGTGCCCGCGAGCAATGGAAGCAGGCCAAGGAGGCCGGCCATACGGTGGCCTATTGGCAGCAGGACGATTCGGGTCGCTGGAACAAGAAGGCCTGACCGTGATCCGCAACCCAGGTTTCGCCCGCGCCACGCTCGGCCTCGCTTTGGCGTTCAGCGCGCCCCTGCCTCTCGGCGCCCAGGAGGCGCCGCACGGCCATCCCCAGCCGGAGGCCCGGCAGGCGCCCCGCGGTCCCGAGGGACGCCGCCTGCCGCCCGACTCGACGACGCAGCACAGCCTGACGCTGCCCGATGGCCGGACGCTCGCCTTCACCGCCACCGCCGGAAGCCTGCCGCTGGTCGACGAATCGGGCAAGCTTCAGGCTGAGATCGCCTACGTGGCCTACACGATGGCGCCTGAAGCCGGACGTCCGCGCCCTGTTACCTTCGCGGTGAACGGCGGCCCCGGCGCGGCCTCGGCCTATCTGAACATCGGGGCGATCGGCCCCTGGCGGCTGCCAACCGGCGGCGATCGCATCAGCCCCTCGCAACCGGTGGCGCTCACTCCGAATGACGGCACGTGGCTCGACTTCACCGACCTCGTCTTCATCGATCCGGTCGGGACCGGCTACAGCCGCGCGGCGGACGGCAACGGCAAGGCCTATTGGTCGATCGATTCGGACGCCGCGACCCTGTCGGCCGTGATCGCCCGCTATCTGCGCGTCAACGACCGCATGGCGAGCCCGAAATTCTACGTGGGTGAGAGCTACGGCGGCTTCCGGGGTCCGCTGATCGCCGAAAAGCTTCAGGAGGATATCGGCGTCGGCCTATCCGGGATGGTGCTGCTCTCGCCGGTGCTCGATTTCGCATGGCTGGAGGCGCCCCGGGCCAATCCATGGGGCTACGTGCTGAAGCTGCCGTCCCTTGCGGCCGGTGCGCTGGAGCGGAAGGGCACCGTGCCGACGCCGGCCCTGCTCGGGGAGGCCGAGGCCTACGCCTCCGGCCCGTATCTGTCGGATCTGCTCAAAGGACCGTCCGATGCCGGCGCAGTCGCCCGCATGACCGAGACGGTCGCGCCTCTGGTCGGGCTCGACGCCGCGCTCGTGCGCTCACAAGGCGCGCGGCTATCCACCCGGAGCGTCCAGCGCGAGATCGACCGGGCCGGGGGCCGCGTCGCCAGCGCCTACGACACCGGGATCACCGGATGGGATCCGAACCCGGACGCAACGCAGTCGAACTTCGACGATCCACAGCTCACTGCGATTCAGGCGCCGCTGACCAGCGCCATGCTCGACCTCTACGCCCGCACGCTCAAGTGGCCCGTGCCGAACATGCGCTACGAACTCCTGAACAACGCCGTGAACCACGGCTGGAGTTGGGGCTCGGGCCGGCAGGCGCCGGAGGTGTTCTCGAATCTCAAGGGCGCCCTGGCGCTCGACGGGCACCTCCGGGTCTTGGTGGCGCACGGCTTCACGGACCTCGTGACTCCCTATTTCGCCTCGAAGCTCCTGCTCGCCCAGGCTCCCGCCTACGCGGCCGGGCGCTTGGATCTCGCGGTCTATCCCGGGGGGCACATGTTCTACACGCGTGCGGATTCACGGGCTTCGTTCCACAGGGATGTGGCGCGGCTCTACGCGGATGCCCTCAAGGCGCGCGACGGGGATACGACGCCCGGGAAGGCGAAAGACGCACCGTGACGGTTCGCGGCCTCGCGACGCGTAAGGGGCCACCTAGCGACTGGCCGATGGCGATCCGCACCGCAGGCGGCATCGAGACGCCCCTCACAGGGGAGGCAACGCCGATACGCGCGAGGCACACTTCAGGAAGAGCACATCGATATCGCGGCTTGGCACATAGTCCTTCACGACCGACTCGACGGTGGTCGGACCGGTCTTCTTGAGATCGCGGCCACAGAACGCGACCATCGTGGACGGATCACCTTTGTCAACGATCAGCTTGAACGTGCCGATCGGCCCGGTCCCGGCGGGCAACAGATACGTCAAATAGCGTTCGTAGGCCTGGAAGGACCGGCTGCCGTCGGCGCTCGCTCGCCGATACAGGGCTTGGGCCGCGCGCGCGAAGGCGGGATCCGTGCAGAACCGGTCCGCGTAACGCGCCATCTGGGACGGACCCAGATCCGGCGAGCCGAACGAAAGGCTGGACTGGCCGCCGAGGCTCGGCGTGAAGCTCTGCCGAATGGCGACCTCGTGCCCCGCCGGAAAGATCTGCCGGCGCCAGGACCGTGATTTCAGCGTCCAGAACGGGACGTCCGAGATCGTCCCGTCCTTGTGGACCTGCCGATCGAGAAAGCCGGCCTCGATCAGGGCGTGTCGCCGCGGCTCCGAGAGCCGGCGCAGCGGGACTTCCGTCGCCGCAACGGTCGGTACAAGCGGGATGCCGAGGGTGCCGAGTTCGTCGGTGATCTCGACCGGCTGGCCGTTGCGCACCAGGAAGGCGTGCTGATCGAGCTGCCATGGGACGGCTTGGCCATCGATCGTGGCGTTGAAGGCGAGGAAATTGGCCTGGGTCGGATCGGGAATGGAAACCGCCGTCGCGGGCGCGCCGACGATGGCGGGCAGCGGGAACGCGACAATGGCCTCGATGTCGGCTCCGGTCGGGTTGCGGAACCGGTAATCGGCCCCGACCTCCTGCTCCGAGAGATAAAGATCTTCCGCCGCAAGCGTGAGCGCGCCGCCCTGTTCGAGGACGAGGTTTCCCGCCCTGAGCGCAACATCCGTCTCTTCGGCCCGAGCCAGCAGGGATGACGCCGCGAGGAGGGCAAGGACCAGCGACAGGATTCTCATCACGATCACGCATCTCGATTGAGGCTATGGACCGCCGGCGCGGCCATCGCGACCGTGTGGATCCCCGGCCTGCTCACCGATCCCCACCGTTCGCAAAGCGGCGGAAATGATTCCGCCGCGCCTCCGTTGTGTGAGAGCTGTCATGCGTCTACAACGACTGCGTGACGGTGCCCCGGTGACGGGGTGAAAAGGGAATGCGGTGAGGGGTGCGACCCCCGATTCCGCGGCTGCCCCCGCAACTGTGAGCGGCGAGCGCCTGCCGAGGGCCACCGGAACGATCCGGGAAGGCGGCAGGGGCGTCGAGCCGCGAGCCAGGAGACCTGCCGTCACGACAGGATCCCGCGTTGCCGCCGGTGGGGCGGCTGGAGACAGACCCATGACGACCTCGACCCTCGCTCCTATCGCCGTCGGTGCCCGCGCGTCCGAGCGCCCCGTGGCGGTCGCGCTCGCGGCTTTCCTCGGCCTCGGCCTGCTGTTCATGGTCGGCTTCTCGCCGGCGATCGCGTTCCACAACGCGGCTCACGACTTCCGGCATACCCAGAACTTTCCCTGTCACTGACGCCATCGTCGCAGGGATGATCATCCGGCTTCTGTCGGCGGCACTGGCCGCCGGCTTCTTCGCGGCCGTCGTCGTGACGGGCCTCGAACTCACGCTGACCTCGCCGCTGATCGTAGCGGCCGAGCGCTTCGAGCAGGCCGAGCCCAGCCATCAGGCCGCCCGCACACTGCCGATCGTTCTCGCTCATGCCGGCCACGATCACGCCGCGCCGGACACGGCGCCGGAATGGCAACCGGGGGCGGGCCTGCCGCGCATGGCCTTCACCGGACTCGCGACCCTGGTGGGTGCCGTCGGCTACGCGCTCCTGCTCGGTGCCGCGATGCTCGCCTGCGGACGGGAGCCGACGCCGCAGGTCGCCCTGGCCTTCGCGGTGGCGGGTTTCGCCAGCGTCGCCCTGGCGCCCGGCCTCGGCCTGCCACCGGAGCTGCCGGGCAGCGAGGCGGCACCGCTGGCCGTCCGGCAGGCGTGGTGGGTCATGACCGCGGCGTCCACCGCCATGGGCCTCTACCTGATCGCCGTGCGCCGATCGCTGATCGCCATCCTGGGCGGGGTCGTCCTGCTCATCGCACCGCACGTGGTCGGCGCGCCCCAGGCGCCGGAGGGGGCGTCGGCGTTGCCGGCGGCCTTAGCCGCGCAGTTCGCGGCTCGCTCGCTGGCGATCAGCTTCGTGTTCTGGATGCTGCTGGGCCTCGGGTTCAGTCGGGCCTGGCTGGTGTTCGGCCGCGGGACCGCGCGGGGGACGGCCCATGGGTGAGACCGTCCTCTACGTCTGCACCACCTGCCGCCGTGACGGCGACGACCCCGAGGGTCCCCGGGCCGGCGCCCGCCTCCTCGACGCCCTGCGCGTTCGGGCCGAGGGTACGGTCGATCTGCGCGTCGAGCCGGTGGAGTGCCTGTCGGTCTGCAAGCGCCCTTGCACGGTGGCGGTCGCCGCCGCGGACCGCTGGACCTACGTGTACGGCGACATGGATCCGGCAGTCTCCGCCGAGATCATCCTCGCCGGGCTCGCTGCTTATGCCGCGACGCCGGACGGCATCGTGCCGTGGCGCGAGCGACCGACCGAATTCAAGACGGGCGTGATCGCCCGGATCCCCCCCTTCCCTGCACCGCGCCTGTTTCCGGCCGGCACCCCGGAGGCCGCCGAATGACGATTGTCGCCAAGATCCCCTGCACCATCGTCACGGGCTTCCTCGGCGCCGGCAAGACGACGCTGGTCCGTCACCTGATCGAGAACGCGAAGGGCCGGCGCCTTGCCATCCTGGTCAACGAGTTCGGTGATGTCGGCTTCGACAAGTCGTTCCTGGCCGCCTGCGGGGTCGAGGGCTGCACCGAGGACTCCATCGTCGAGCTGCCGAACGGCTGCATCTGCTGCACGGTGGCGGACGATTTCGTGCCGGCCCTCGAGACGCTGCTCGCCCGCGCCGAGCCGCCGGAGCACATTCTGATCGAGACCTCGGGCCTCGCCCTGCCGAAGCCCCTGGTCCAGGCCTTCCAATGGCCGGCGATCCGCTCGCGGGTCACGGTGGACGGCGTGGTGGCGGTGGTGGACGGACCTGCGGTCGCCGCGGGTGTGTTCGCCGAGGATCCCGCGGCGCTGGCCGCCCAGCGGGCCGCCGACCAATCGGTCGATCACGACAATCCCCTGGAGGAGGTGTTCGAGGACCAGCTCCTCTGCGCCGACCTCGTGGTGCTCAACAAGGCCGACCTGATCGACGCCGACACCCGCGCCCGGGTCCGGGCCGAGGTGGAGGGGCATCTGCCCCGCGCCGTGAAGGTGGTGGAGACCGAGAAGGGCATCATCGATCCGCGGATTCTTCTGGGCCTCGGTGCGGCGGCCGAGGATGATCTGGATGCTCGCCCGTCCCACCACGGCGCGGGTGAGGACCACGATCACGACGACTTCGAGACGGTAGCGCTGCCGATCCGCCCGGCGGTGACGGCGGCCGATCTCGCGGCCCGCGTCGAGAAGGCGGCCGAGACCGCAGGCGTCCTGCGGATCAAGGGGTTCGCCGAGGTGGAGGGCAAGGCGATGCGCCTCGTGGTGCAGGGTGTCGGCCGGCGCGTCGCTCACCATTTCGACCGGCCCTGGCGGGCGGGCGAGGCGCGCGACGGGGCGCTCGTGGTGATCGGCCTGAAGGGCTTCGATCGGGACGCCGTCGCGACGGCGCTCGCGGGATGAGACCCGTCGCGCGCGCCCGTTCGCTCAGCACCTAGGGACGCGGGCGATGCATCTCGTGCGCATCGATGCCGTCTCCCTCGACGAGGGCGAGGCGGCGGTGGATCTCGGGCAGGAGCCCGGCGACGTCGTCGTGCTGTCCTTCACCGACAGCGACCTCGCCGGGATCGCGCGGGCGTATGCCGGTGAGCCGGGCCTCCCGAGCCTGCGCCTCGCCAAGATGGCCAAGCTGCGGCATCCGCTCTCGGTCGATTTCTACGTGGAGCGCGTCGTGGCGCGCGCCAAGATCGTGGTGATCCGCTGCCTCGGGGGGCTCGATTATTGGCGCTACGGGGTCGAGCGCTGCGCCGAGGCAGCGCGGGCGCATGGGGTGGTGCTGGCGGTGCTGCCGGGCGACGACCGGCCCGACCCGCGGCTTGCCGCCTCCTCGACCGATCCCGCGCTGGCGGACCGGCTCGACGCCTATTTCCGCGCCGGCGGCCCCGAGAACCTGCGCCAGATGCTGCGGCTCCTCGCGAGCCGGATCGGCGCGGACCTTCCGGTCGAGCCACCCAACCCGTTGCCCCGGGGCTTCGCGTGGTGCCCAGGCTGCACGACGCCGCCCCTGGATCAGGCCGTCGCGGCGGCGGAAACCGCGATCCCGCTCGCGGACGCCCGGGCCGAACCGCTTGCCCTACTCCTCGTCTACCGCTCCGCCGTACTCGGCGGTGATACCGCTCCGTTCGTCGCCCTGATCGCGGCCCTGCGCGCCCGCGGGATCGGCGTGCTGCCGATGGCCGTGTCGAGCCTGAAGGAACCCGTGGCCGCAACTGCGGTCGCGGCGGCCGTGCGGGCGCGCCGGCCCGACATCGTCATCGCGGCGACCGCCTTCTCGGCGCGCGAGGACGGGATCGACTTCGTCCTCGACGGCGCCGATTGTCCGGTGCTGCAGGCCTTCACGGTCGGGTCGCCGCTGGCCGCCTGGGAGGCCTCGGCCCGGGGGCTCGGCGCGGCCGACCTCGCCATGCAGGTGGCGCTGCCGGAATTCGACGGCCGGCTCTCGGGCTTCCCGATCTCGTTCAAGGAAGAAGAGGCCGAGATCGAAGGCTTCGCCGAGCGCCGGGCCGTGTCCTACGCACCCGGAATCGCGGCGCTCGCCGACCGGACCGCCGGCTGGCTGCGGCTCGCCACCCGGCCTCGGGACGCGCGGCGCATCGCGATGGTCCTGTCCGATTATCCGGCGCGGGGCGGCCGAGCCGGCTTCGCGGTCGGCCTCGATACGCCGGAGAGCGCCCGGGCCATCGCCGCGGACCTCGCCGCCTCCGGCTATGCCGGGTGTGCCCTGCCCGAAGCCGGCGCGCTGATGACGACGCTCACCGAGGGGCCGGCGGACTTCTGCGTGCCGCTGATCGCCTATCTGGCGTGGCTCGACGGCCTGCCCGCGGCGACCCGCGTCACGATCACCCAGGCCTGGGGCGAGCCGGAAACCGATGCCGCCTGCACGGAGGGCGCGTTCCGTTTCCGGATGGCGGAGGCCCGCCGAACCGTGAATCCGCAGAGCGGCGGCCTCACGGTGTTTCTGCAGCCGGATCGCGGGCGCGATCCCGATCGCAAGGCGGGCTACCACGACGCCGAACGCGTCCCGACCCACGCCTACCTCGCCTTCCACCTCGGCCTGCGGCAGGGCTTCGACGTGCTGGTCCAGCTCGGCACCCACGGCACGACCGAGTGGCTGCCCGGCAAGGCCGTGGCCCTGTCGCCGGATTGCTTCCCGGCTCTCTGTGTCGGCGCCCTGCCGGTGATCTACCCGTTCATCGTGGACGATCCCGGTGAGGCCGCTCCGTTGAAGCGCCGGCTCGGCGGGGTCGCGCTCGGTCATCTGACACCCGAGGTCGCCGGCCATGAGCTTTCTCCCGAGGCCGCGCGGCTGCGTGAGCTCGTCGAAGAATACAGCGCCGCCAGCGTCCTCGATCCCCGCCGGGCGACCCTGATCGCCAGCGCCATCCTGGAAGAGGCCGGGGCCGCCGGGCTGCTCGACGGCGCCGGGATCGGCCCCGATACGCCGATGGACGAGGCGCTGACGCGGCTCGACGCCCATCTGTGCGATCTCGGCGAGACGTGTTTCCGCGATGGCCTCCACGTCTTCGGCCGCGCCGCAGACGACGCCCCCGGCCCGGTCGTGGCGAGCGCGGCCGCCGAACGGGCGGGACTACTCGCCGCCCTGGACGGCCGGTTCGTCCAACCCGGCCCGTCCGGGTCCCCGTCCCGCGGGCGCGCGGACGTGCTCCCCACCGGGCGAAACCTCGCCACGCTCGATCCGCGCGCCATTCCGAGCCGCGCCGCCGCGCTCCTGGGGGTGAAGGCCGCCGAGGCGGTGGTGACGCGCTACCTTCAGGACGAAGGCGCCTATCCGGCCCGGATCGTGATGGATCTCTGGGCCTCGCCGACCCTGCGCACCGGCGGCGAGGACGTGGCGCATGCCCTGGCCCTGATGGGCGTCCGGCCCGTCTGGGACCATGCCAGCACCCGCGTCACCGGCTTCGAGGTGCTGCCGCTGGCCATGCTCGACCGGCCACGGATCGACGTGACGGTGCGGATCTCCGGGGCGTTCCGCGACACGTTCCCGGACACGCTGGCGTTGATCGACCGCGCCGCCCGGGCGGTGGCCGACCGGGACGAGGCCGACGACGAGAACCCCCTGGCGGCGGCCCGCAGGCGCGGCGAGACGGCCGCCCGGGTCTACGGTGCGGCGCCCGGCCGCTACGGCGCCGGCACGGCCGCCACCGCCCTCGACGGCTCCTGGGACACCCGGGACGATCTCGGCCGCGCCTACATGGCGGCCAGCTCCCATGCCTACGGCGACCGCGAGGGGCCGGACGCGGATTTCACCGCGCGGGTCGCAGCGGCCGACGCCTACCTGCACGCCTTCGACGCGGCGGAACGCGATCTGTTCGATGGCGATGCCGCCGTCGACGCCATGGGCGGATTCGCGGCCGCGGCGGCGCTGCAGGATGCGCGCCCGGCGCTCTACAGCCTCGACGTCTCGGTGCCGGAGCGCCCGAAGGCCCGCACCGCCCGGGAGGATGCCGCGCGCCTGATCGGCGGTCGCCTCTCCGATCCCCGCTGGATCGCGGCGCAGCTGCGCCACGGCTACCGGGGGGCGCAGGAACTGGCGCAAGGGCTCGACGCGGTGTTCGTGCTCGCCGCTTCGAGCGACGCCGTGAGCGATGCCGGTTTCGACCGGTTGTACGCGGCCTGGATCGGCGACGCGGAGGTGTTCGAGCAGCTGCGCGACGCCAACCCGGCGGCGACCCGGGCGATCCTGGAGCGTTTCGACGAGGCCCGCGACCGGGGCCTCTGGCACAGCCGGCGCAACGCCCTGCCGGCCGACGCGCTGCTGCGCGAGGCCGCGGAGTGAACGCGCCGGTGCATCGCCGCGCTCTTCCCGAGGCGCCGGGCCGCCGGGGCTGGTGTCCCGGACTCGCCCGCCCGATGCCCACGGGCGACGGGCTGCTGGCGCGGGTCCACCCGCCGCTGGGGATACTCGCGCTGGAGCAGGCCCGCGCGGTGGCGCAGGGCGCGCTGCTTTTCGGCAATGGCCATCTCGACCTCACCGCCCGGGCCAACCTCCAAATCCGCGGCGTCACCGAATCGACGCGCGCGCCGCTGGCCCGGCTGCTCACCGAAGCCGGCCTCGGCGACCGGCGTGCCGATGGCGGCCCGCAGCGCCTGACGCTCACCCAGCCCCTCGCCGGACACGATCCTGCGGAGCGGATCGACGTGCCGGCGCTCGCCCGGGCGATCGAGGCGGCTGCGCGCGACATTCCCGGGCTGCCGGCCAAGACGCTGGTCCTGATCGAGGGGCGCCCGGATGCGGCCCTGCCGGACGCCGATTGTGTCATCGTCGCCCGCGAGAGGGCGCGGGTCGAGATCGCGATCGCTGCCGCCGAGGATTGGCAGACCGTTCTCGCCTGCGGACTCGAGGATGCACCCGTTATCCTGACCGCGCTGCTCGAAGCCTTCGTGCGCACCGGCCGGCGCCGGATGCGCGATCTTTCTGAGGACGAACGCGCAAGGCTCGGCACGGCCCTTCGCGCGTCCGGATCGGCGGGGTCGCCCCGCCCTCCAGGAGGACGGAGCGTGGTGCCGTTCGCGCCCGCCGCCGGTCTCCGGACACGGCCCGATCTCCAGATCCTCGCTCTGGATGCGCCCTTCGGCCGCTGCACGGCGGATACCCTCGATCGCGTCGTTTCTGCCGCGGAAGCCGTCGGCGCCGACGCGATCCGCCTCTCGCCGGCGCGCGGTTTTGTCCTGCTCGCTCCGACCGGTGCGCCGGCGGCCGCGGTCATGGCGGAGCTCGCCTGCGATTTCATCGTCGCACCCGACGATCCCCGCCGCAGCGTCGATGCCTGTACGGGCGCCCCAGGTTGCGCCTCCGGCTCGACGCCGACGCTGGCCGATGCGGCGCGCGTCGCCGAGATGTTCCGCCCGCTCGCGCAACAGGGACGGGCCGCGCACGTCTCCGGCTGCGCCAAGGGCTGTGCGCGGCCGGGCCCTGCCGACCTGACGCTGGTGGGCACACAGGGCCGCTACGGCATCGTCATCGGCGGCGCACCCGGCGATGAGCCGGCGATACACCTCCCTATCGAGGCCGTACTGGACCGGTTAGGAAGGGCCAAGACTGTCGGCCTTGCCGCGGCGTTCGCGCCCAATATGGCTCGGCCGGACAATGGGGGGGATGGAAGACCGGCATGAGCGCGAGCCAGAATGCCCTGCGCCAGGCGGGGTCGGAACCGGTGGCCCAGGAGCCTGTCTCCCGCCAGGAGCCTGCCACCCGCCAGGAGCCCGCCTCCCGCTACGACTATATCCGCGACGGCAGCGCCATCTACGCGCGCTCCTTCGCGATGATCCGCGCCGAGGCCGATCTCGCCCGCTGGACCGGGGCCGCCGAGCGCGTCGTGGTGCGCATGATCCACGCCTGCGGCATGACCGACCTCCCGGCCGACGTGGAGATGTCGGACGATTTCGCCGAGGCCGGTGTCGCCGCGCTGCAAGCCGGGGCACCGATCCTGTGCGACGTTCGCATGGTCGCCGACGGCGTCACCCGGGCGCGCCTGCCGGCCGGCAACCCCGTGATCTGCACGCTCGGCGATCCCCGCGTGCCGGATCTGGCGCGGGACCTCGGCACCACCCGCTCGGCCGCCGCCATGGAGTTGTGGCGCGCGCACCTTCCGGGCAGCGTGGTGGCGGTGGGCAACGCGCCGACCGCCCTGTTCCGCCTGCTGGAACTGCTCGACGCGGGCGTGGCACCGCCGGCCGCGGTGATCGGCATCCCGGTGGGTTTCGTCGGCGCCGCGGAATCGAAGGACGCTCTGGCCAGGGACGGCCGGGTGCCGTTCGTGGTCGTCCACGGGCGGCGCGGCGGCAGCGCCATGACGGCCGCCGCCGTGAACGCGCTCGCCAGCGAGGCCGAGTGATGGACGGGTTCGAACGGCTCGACGCGCCCGCGGAGGCGCTGCCGGCCGCCGCGGTGACCGGCACAGTCTACGGGGTCGGGATGGGTCCGGGCGATCCCGACCTGCTGACCGTCAAGGCGCAGCGCATCCTGATGCGGGCACCGGTGCTCGTCCACTTCTGCAAGCGAGGCAAGCGCGGCAACGCCCGCACGATCGCGGATGCGATCCTGCGCGATCCAGACCGCGAACTGGCGCTGGCCTATCCCTACACCACCGAGATTCACCCGGAGCACCCGGATTACGTGGCGGCGCTCGCCGGCTTCTACGACGACGCGGCGGGCCGGCTCGCCGATCATCTCGGCGCCGGGCGCGACGTGGCGATCCTCTCGGAGGGCGATCCGTTCTTCTACGGCTCGTTCATGCACCTGTGGCGGCGTCTGAAGGACCGCTTCCCCGTTGAGGTGATTCCGGGCGTCACCGGCATGTCGGGCTGCTGGACCCGGGCCGGGACGCCGATCACCTGGGGCGACGACGTCCTGACGGTTTTGCCCGCGACCCTGTCGCTCGATATCCTCACCGAGCGGCTGCGCGGCACCGACGCCGCCGTGGTGATGAAGCTCGGCCGCCACCTGCCCAAGGTGCGCGCGGCTTTGGCCGAAGCCGGGCTCCTCGCGCGTGCAGTTTATGTCGAGCGCGGCACGATGGCAGGCGAGCGCGTCGTCATGCTGGCCGACAAGGCGGACGATGCCGCCCCGTACTTCTCGATGGTGCTGCTCCCCGGCGAGGGGCGTCGGCCGTGACCGATGCTTGCTGGTCACGCTCCGCCCCATTACGTTGGGCTGACGGGGACGGCTCATGACGACGTTGACGGTGACGGCCCGGGGCCGTGTGACGCTCCGCGAGGATATCCTCAAGCATCTCGGCATTCTGCCAGGCGGCAGGATCCGGCTCAAACTCCTGCCCGACGGTCGAGCGGAACTGATGGCCGACCATCCTGAGCACTCCTGGCGTCAGGTGTACGGAATACTTGCAGGCAAAGGTAATGGCGCCTGCTGCTCGATCGATGAGATCGGCGACGCCATAGCGGAAGCAGGAGCAGAAGCCGGGACGTCCGGACTCGGCAGGTCGTGAGGGTCACGCCCGACACCAATGTCTCGGTGCGACTAATCGTCAATGACGACCCGGCCCAGGGGCTGGCGGCCGTTCGAGCACTGGAAGGGGCGGCACAGGTTGCGATCAGTATCCATGCCCTTTGCGAGTTGGTTTGGAAGCTTCGAAGCCGATACGGCATGCCCCGCGGGGAGATCACCACGGCGATCCGAAGCTTGATCGCGGCCCGCACTGTCGTGGCCGACCGGCCAGCCATCCAAGCCGGCTTGGCGGTGTTGGAAGCAGGCGGCGATTTCGCGGACGCTATCATCGCGTTCGAAGGGCGCCGCCTCGGCGGCGAGACCTTCGTGTCGTCCGATAGGACGGCTATTAAACGGCTGGGCGTGCAGGGATTTTCTGCACGATTGCTGACCTCAGAGGCGGACGCGCGTTGAATCCGGGTGCAGGCGGAACTCTCACGGTTATCGGTCTCGGCCCGGGCGACGAGAGCCTGCTGACCGAATCCGCACGCCGGGCGCTGGACGCAGCCGAGGACCTCATCGGCTACCACCCCTACGTTGCCCGCATCCCCGAGCGGCCGGGCCTGACCCGGCATGCCAGCGACAACCGTGTCGAGGTCGACCGGGCGCGCCACGCCCTGGAACTCGCCGCCGCCGGACGCCGGGTCGCGGTCGTCTCCGGTGGCGATCCGGGCGTCTTCGCCATGGCGGCGGCGGTGTTCGAGGCGGTGGAGCACGGCGCGCCCGGATGGCGCGACCTCGCCATCACGGTCGAGCCCGGGATCACCGCGATGCTGGCGGCCGCGGCCCGTCTCGGCGCGCCGCTCGGCGGCGATTTCTGCGCCCTGTCGCTCTCGGACAACCTCAAGCCCTGGCCGGTGGTGACGGCGCGGCTGGAAGCGGTGCTGCGCGCCGATCTGGTCGTGGCCCTCTACAACCCGATCTCGACCGCCCGGCCCTGGCAGCTCGGCGCCGCCCTGGAGATCGCGGCCGGGATCCGCGCACCCGGGACGCCGGTGATGTTCGCCCGCGCGATCAGCCGGCCCGACGAGGCGATCCGGGTGACGACGCTGGCTGAGGCGCCCACGGCGCCCGCCGACATGGCGACGATGGTGATCCTCGGCGCCTCGACCACGCGGCTGATCCCGCGGACCGGCCGTCCGCCCTTCGTCTACACCGCGCGCAAGGTCGAGGCGGCGTGAGCGTCGGTCTTCAGCCAGCGGAGCGCTCCGGCGGCGTCTGCCACGCGCGACACATCGGGCTTGTCCGGCCGGCGGACCATGACCACCGGGATCGCGAGGGCGCGCGCCGCCGCGATCTTGCCGTAGGTCGCCGCCCCGCCGGAATTCTTGCTGACCAGGATCTCGATGCCGGCCGCCCGCATCAGCGCGGCCTCCGAATCCGGGTCGAAGGGGCCTCGGGCCTCGATCGCCGTGAGACGGGGCACGGGCAGCGCGTCGCCGAGGGGCTCGACCGTGCGCACCCAGTAGGCGTGCTGCGGGGCCGCCGCGAAGGCGCCGGCCTCCTGCCGACCGACCGTCAGGAACACGCGCCGGGGCTCGGGGCCGAGCGCCGCCACGGCGGCCGGGACAGTCTCGACCTCCATCCAGCGATCGCCCGGCGCCGGGTTCCAGGCCGGACGGCGGATCGCCAGCAACGGGATGCCCGCCAGGGCGGCCGCGCGGACGGCGTTGTCCGCGATCCGTGCGGCGAAGGGATGCGTGGCGTCGATCAGGCGGTCGATCCTTTCCGACTGCAGGTAGCGCGCGAGTCCTTCGGCGCCCCCGAACCCGCCGCTCCGCGTCGGGACCGGCTCGGGCTTCGGCGCGGCGGTCCGGCCGGCCAGGGAGAGCACGACGGACAGGTCGTCCCGTCCGGCCAACGCGCGCACCAGGGTGCTCGCCTCCCCGGTCCCGCCGAGGATCAGGATCCGCATCACACCCTCCGTCATGGGCGCCTTGTCCATGAGCGGTGAGGCCCTGTCGAGCCGGCCCGTTGCCAGTTGCTGGCTGTCGATCATCGGCATCGGCGAGGACGGGCGGTCCGGCCTCGCGCCTGCAGCGGCGGCTGCGCTCGATGCCGCCCGCGTCGTCTACGGCGGCCGCCGCCACTTCGCGCTGGCCGGCCCCCTGGCGGCCGAGACCCGCCCCTGGCCGAGCCCGATCCACGAAGCCTATCCGGCTATCCTAGCCCGCCGGGGCGAGCCCACCGGCATCCTCGCGACCGGCGATCCCTTCCATTACGGGATCGGCGCCGAGATCGCCCGGCTGATCCCACCGGCCGAGATCCGCACCTTCCCGCAACCCTCGGCGTTCAGCCTGGCCTGTGCGCGCCTCGGCTGGCCGCTGGCCGAATGCGGCCTCGTCACCCTCCACGGTCGAGCGCTGGCCCGGATCGTGCCGTATCTGCAGCCGGGGGCCCGGCTGCTGGTCCTGTCTTGGGACGGTTCGACGCCAGCGGCTCTGGCGGTTTTGCTGACCGAGCGCGGCTTCGGCGCGTCCACCCTGACGGTGCTGGAAGCGATGGGCGGCCCGCGCGAGCGGATCCGCGCAGCACGCGCCGAGGGCTTCGATATCGGCGCCATCGATCCGCTCAACACCGTCGCGATCACCGTGGCGGGTGCCGGCCGCGCGCTGACCCTCGCGCCCGGCCTCGACGACGCGCTGTTCGAGAATGACGGGCAGCTCACCAAGGCCGAGATCCGGGCGCTGACGCTCGCGGCTCTGCGGCCCCATCCGGGACTGCACCTGTGGGACATCGGGGCCGGCGCAGGTTCGGTGGCGATCGAATGGATGCTGCGCCATCCGAGCCTGCGCGCCACCGCGATCGAGGCGCGGCCGGAGCGGGCCGCGCGCATCCGCCGGAATGCCGAAGCCCTCGGCACGCCGGACCTCGCCGTGGTGACCGGTGCCGCGCCGGATGCGCTGGTCGGGCTGCCCGAGCCGGATGCGATCTTCATCGGCGGCGGCGTGTCGGAGCCCGGCGTTCTGCCGGCGGCCCTGGCCGCCCTCAAGCCGGGCGGACGCTGCGTCGCCAACGCGGTCACGCTGGAAGGCGAAGCGGCGCTGCTCACGGTCTTCGCGGCCCAGGGCGGCAGCCTGCGGCGCTTTTCCGTCGACCGGGCCAGTCCCGTGGGCGGACTGCACGGCTGGCGGCCGGCCATGCCGGTGACCCAATGGGCCTGGACCAAGCCATGACCGAACGCCTCGTTGCCGGGATCGGCTTTCGGCGCGGCACCGGAGCCGACGAGATCGCGGCGCTGATCACTCGGGCGCTCGGGCAGATCGGCGTCGCGCGGGCCGACCTGACGGTTATCGCGACCGCCGCCGACCGGGCGGTCGAGCCGGCGATTGCCGGCGCAGCGGCGCGGTTCGGCCTGTCGCCGCGCCCGGTCGCCGCGGACGCGCTGGCGGCCCGCGACGCCGAACTCGTCACCCGCTCGGCACGGGTCGAGCGCCTGCGCGGCGTCGGTTCCGTCGCCGAGGCCGCCGCCCTCGCGGCGGCCGGACCCGGCAGCCGCCTCGCCCTCCCCCGGATCGCGAGCGGCGGCGCCACCTGCGCGCTCGCCGTCGGCCAGACCACGATACCCACAGCATGACCGTCCACTTCATCGGCGCCGGCCCTGGCGCGGCCGACCTCATCACGGTCCGGGGCCGCGACCGCGTCGCGTCCTGCCCGGTCTGCCTCTACGCAGGCTCCCTGGTGGCGCCCGAGATCCTGGGATGGTGCCCGCCGGGCGCCCGGATCGTCGACACCGCGCCCCTCGACCTCGACGCCATCATGGCGGAGATCGCGGCGGCCCATGCCGCCGGCCACGACGTGGCGCGGCTGCATTCGGGCGACCTGTCGATCTGGAGCGCGCTGGCCGAGCAGATGCGCCGGCTCGATGGGCTCGGCATCCCCTACACGGTGACGCCCGGCGTTCCGGCCTTCGCGGCGGCGGCGGCCGTGCTGCGGCGGGAGCTGACCGTGCCCGGGCTGGCGCAGTCGGTGGTCCTGACCCGCACGTCCGGCCGGGCGAGCGCCATGCCGGAGCGCGAGACCCTGGCGGCCTTCGCGGCGACCGGGGCCACGCTGGCGATCCACCTCTCGATCCACGTGGTCGAGCGGGTCGCGTCCGAGCTGATCCCGTTCTACGGGCCGTCCTGCCCGGCCGCAGCCGTGTTTCGCGCCTCCTGGCCGGACGAGCGGGTGCTGAAAACCGATCTCGCCACCCTGCCGGCCCAGGTGGCGCAGGCCGGCCTCGAACGCACGGCGCTGATCCTCGTCGGCCCGGCGCTCGCCGCCGAGCATTTCCGCGAGAGCGCGCTCTACGCCACCGATTACGACCGGCGCTACCGACCCGGCGGCACGGTCGGAGGGCGGACGTGAGCGCCCCCGGCCTCCTCATCGCGGCGCCGCGATCGAGTTCCGGCAAGACGACCGTGACCCTCGCGCTGATGCGGGCCCTGTCCCAGCGGGGCCTGCGGGTGCGCGCCGCCAAATGCGGGCCCGACTATATCGATCCGGCCTTCCATCAGGCGGCCACGGGGCGACCGAGCTTCAATCTCGACAGTTTCGCCATGGCGCCGCCCCTGCTCGACGCCCTGGCCCGCGACACGGTCACGGATGCCGACATCGTGATCGCCGAAGGATCCATGGGGCTGTTCGACGGGGTCCGTGCGGCGGAAAACCGGACCGGCGCCAATGCCGATATCGCCGCACGCTACGGCTGGCCCGTGGTGCTGGTGGTGGATGTCTCCGGAGCGGCCCAATCGGCCGCCGCGGTCGCGCTGGGCTGCCGGCTCTACGACCCGCGGGTCACGATCGCCGGGGTGATCCTGAACAAGGTGGCGAGCGCCCGCCACCGCCGGCTCGTCGAGGCCGGCATGGAGCGCGCGGGGCTCCCGGTGCTCGGCGCGCTCATGCGCGACGCGCAGCTCGTCCTACCCGAGCGGCATCTCGGCCTCGTCCAAGCCGGCGAGACCGCCGATCTCCAGGCGCGCCTCGATCGGCTCGCCGAACTCGCGGTGGCGGGTATCGATCTCGACGCCGTCGTCGCGGCGGCCGGCGGCGGTGTGCCGGAAACGGGGGGCGCCCTGCCCCCGCCGCCGGGCCAGCGGATCGCGGTGGCCCGGGATGCGGCGTTCAGCTTCCTCTACCCGCATCTCGAAGCCGGTTGGCGCATGGCGGGGGCGGAACTGGTCCCGTTCTCGCCGCTCGCGGACGCGCCACCGCCGGACGCATGCGACGTTTGCTGGCTACCGGGCGGCTACCCTGAGTTGCATGCGGGCCGTCTCGCGGGCGCCAGCCGGTTCCTGGACGGGCTGCGCGCCTTCGCGCGCAGCCGCCCGGTCCATGGCGAGTGCGGCGGCTACATGGTTCTCGGACGCACCCTGGAGGATGCCGAAGGCGTCACGCACGCCATGGCCGGCCTCCTGCCGGTGGAAACTTCGTACCGGCGCCGCAAGCTCCATCTCGGCTACCGCGTGGCGCACCTGTGCGGAGATAGCTTGCTCGGCCAGCGCGGCGCCCGCCTGATCGGCCATGAATTCCACTATGCCAGCGAGCTCTCGCCGGCCGCTCCGGAACCGGACGCCCTGGCCCGTGTCACCGACGCGGGAGGCTCCGAGCTCGGCTTCGCGGGGCATCGGATCGGCCCCGTGAGCGGGAGCTTCTTCCACTTCGTCGCCGGAGATTCGGATTGAATCTTCCGCGCCGCGGAAGATCGTAATCCAGTCAGCCGTTCAGGCTGGGTCACGCGGCGGTGCGGTCTCGCGAACCTGCGCGAGGCGCGCGGCGCTGCGGACCAGCGCCAGGACGTCGCGCCGCATCTGCTCGTCGTCGATCTGCGCGTAGGCGCGCAGCAATTCGATGGCGCCCTGGCCGCTCAGAAAGCCGAACACGTCTTCCTGCGCGTTGGGGCGCGGCTCGCTCTCTTCGAAGAAGGCCGAGACCGGGACGTCGAGCAGGCGCGCGATCTCGCGGAGCCGCCCGGCACCGACCCGGTTCTGACCCTTCTCGTATTTCTGCACTTGCTGGAAGGTCACGCCCACTGCGTTGCCCAGGGCGGTCTGGCTCATGCCCCGCGCTTTCCGCAGGGCCGTTATCCGGACACCGACCAGACGATCGACATCCGTGGTCTGCTTTGGCATCGGCTGACTGGTCGTATCCTTCTCGCCGGAGGCGGCTGCGTCCTGCTCCGGATGCGCTGTGTTCGCCTCGCCGTCGCGCCGCTTCACCGTCCGACCCACCTTCCTAGACCGTAGAGTTCGTTCGTACGGTGTGACCTGCGCAGAGCGCGAACAGCCGTTCTGCGGCACTTACCAACCGCGCCGCAGTAAGACACCAAGTTATCAGGCTTCGCAAGTCTTAGTTTACATCTTCTAGTTTAAGTACACACAACTTTGCTACATTGTTGCTCAAATGCCGACGGATATCTCAGGAGCGTTTCTCGGTGCGCCCTGTAGCCGCGCCGGGGCTCGCTAAAGCCGCCGAAACCCTAGTAGACTCTGCAGGCAGAGGAGAATGACATGTTCATCGCGATGAACCGCTTCAAGGTCGTCAAGGACGCGACTGCGGATTTCGAGGCCGTCTGGCTTGGACGCGACAGCCATCTCGGCGAGATGGCCGGCTTCGTCGAATTTCATCTCCTGCGTGGGCCGGAGCATGAGGATCACGTGCTCTACGCATCGCACACGATCTGGCGATCGCGGGACGATTTCGAGGCCTGGACCCGTTCGGAGCAGTTCCGGAAGGCTCATGGCCGCGTCCCCTCGACCAAGCCGCTTTATCTCGGCCATCCGCAGTTCGAAGGCTTCGAGGCGATCCAGACTGTGGGCGGATCGAGCAGCACCACCCCGCAACACGCGGACGCCGTCTGACCGAGCGAGTCGGGCCGTCTCCACGACACCGGCCGCCGCTGCGGCGGCCGGTCCACGCCCTGTGCGTCGACGGCACGGCCGGAAGACCGCACGGCGATCCGAAGCCCATTCCGTGGCCCAGGCGGCCCTGTCGAGACTGCGTCCCAAGATCAGACCGGACGGCTGTTCGCCATCTCCCTCGGTTGTGCTCCCTTGCTAAAGTAACGCGCTGAAATTGTGATGCCGCCGCGGGCGTAGTACGGAAACAACTTCTTTAAGCCTCCAGAGAGGCGAATACCGCATTTCAGTTCATCGTTCATTACCGCTTCATATGAAGCGGACTAGGTCGGCCATCGTAGTAGGGCTAGGTTCTTCACGCATGCGGCTCGCCGCTTGCTCCGCCACCGGCACAGGCCGGCACTGGAACGTGCGTTCGTTTCAGACTGGCACAAAGTCCGATCATGACGGGACGTGGCGCGCCAGATGTTTCATCAACGGATCCCAGAAGCGTTCCAGCCCCTCCCGAGCCCGGCCGAGCGCCGTCGCAGCGTCTGGTCCGGTCTGCTGCCCCGCCGCGGGCGGGCTGCGGCGCGGGCCGCCCTGTCGTCGGCCCTCGCCGCCACTGATTTCGCGGCAATCCTGGCGGTCACCCTGTTCATGCAGGCCACCTACGAGATCGCCTACCAAGAGGGGAAATTCGGCGCCGGCAGCATCCGCGGCCTGCAACTCGCCGCCCTCCTCGGCCTCATCGTCGTGGCCACGAATGCCCTGCGTGCGGAATACAGCCTCGACACCGTGATCGCGCAGAAGCCGTTCGTTCAGCGGGTGGCCTCCCTGTGGCTGGTGGCCTGGGCCGCCGTGCTGGTCGTCGGGTTCATGACCAAGACCACCGGCGAGTATTCGCGCCTCGTCTCGTTCGGCTCCTTCTTCGCCGGGTTGCCGGTCCTGATCCTGAGCCGCGTAGCGATGACGCGCCTCGTGCGGCAGCGCCTGACGGCCAGCTCGGCCTCGGTCAGCCGGGTTCATCTCGTCGGCTACGAGGAGGACATCACCCGCTTCTACGCCAGCAACGCGATCGACCAGCTCGGCCTGCGGATCGTCGGCACGAGCTACCTGCGCCGCGTCGATTCGGGTGCGGACAATGCCGCCCGGCACGATCAATTGCAGGAGGATCTCGACCTCGCCGTCTCGGTGGTGCGCTTCCTGCGGCCGGACGACGTGTTCGTCCTCGTGCCGTGGACCGACAACGCCGAAGTCGAGCGCTGCATCGACGCGTTCCTGCGGGTGCCCTCGGCTCTGCACCTGCGGCCCGGCGCGATGCTCGACCGCTTCCCCGACCTGCAGGTCGCCCGGGTCGGCGGCGTCTCCGGCATCAATATCGGCCGCCGTCCGCTCAACCTCGGCGAGATCGTGCTGAAGCGGGCGCTCGACCTCACGGTGGCGACGATCGCCCTGGTGGCGCTCTCGCCGCTGCTCGCCGTGATCGCGCTGGCGATCAAGTTCGACAGCCCCGGGCCGGTCTTCTTCCGCCAGAAGCGCTACGGCTTCAATCAGCAGCCCTTCGGCGTGTTCAAGTTCCGCTCGATGCGGACGGAGGCGAACACCGTGTTCCGGCAGGCCACGCGCAACGACAGCCGGATCACCCGGACCGGCGCGATCCTCCGCCGGACCAATCTCGACGAGCTGCCCCAGCTCCTCAACGTCCTGCTGGGAGAGATGTCGCTGGTCGGGCCGCGTCCCCATGCGCTCGCGCATGACCGGAGCTTCGAGCGGCGGATCGCCCTCTACGCCCGCCGCCACAACGTCCGGCCGGGGATCACCGGCTGGGCGCAGGTCAACGGCTTCCGCGGCGAGACGCTGACCGATCTCGACATGGAGCGCCGCGTCGCCTGCGACCTCCACTACATCGACAACTGGTCGATCTGGTTCGACATCCAGATCATGATCCAGACGCTGATCTCGCGCCGGGCCTACCGGAACGCGTTCTAAGGCGCCGGGGGCACGGTCAGGGCGTGCGCGCCCGCTTTCGGCAGGCGCCGCAATCGCCCTCGACCTCCAGGATACTGTGGGTCGGGGTGAAGCCGGCCCGCTCCAGCGTCCGCTCGAGGCCGCCTTCCACATCCGCCGAGGAGGCCTCGTCGACCGCGCCGCAGCTGCGGCAGATCAGGAAGATGACCCCCTCCCCGGGGGCGTGGCCGTGCGCGCAGGGGATGAAGGCGTTGCGGCTGGCGATCCGGTGAACCAGCCCCTGCTCCATCAGGAAATCGAGGGCGCGATAGACCGAGACCGGCGCCACGCGCTTGCCCGGTACGCTGAGGCGCTCGGCGATGTCGTAGGCGCCCTGCGCCTTGTCGGACTCGGCCACCGCTTCCAGCACGTCGCGGCGCAGCGGCGTGAACTGCAGCCCGCGTTCGCGGCAGAGGGCCTCCGCCCGGGCGAGCATATCGGGGGCGTCGGACCGACACGCGTCGTGCCCCTCGTGGCGGTGCATGATAGCTCCCATCACAGATCCGCAGGTTGTCCCGCGGGTTTGTTACAGTGTATCACCGCCAGACCGGACCGCACCAGTTTCCCGCACATTCCGCGCACCCGCCCCGCGCCGGCCCGCGCGCGACGAGGACGCCTTGCCCACCAGTTCCCGTATCAGACGCGCGGCCCGGCGATCCCTGTTCCAGAGCGGGATCGGCCCGCGCCTGGCGCTCGCCGGCGGCCTCTCCGCTCTGGTCTGGCTGACGATCGCCTGGGCGCTGGCGACATGAGTTCCGGGTCGCAAATCCAGGATCCCATTCGCCTCGTCGGCCTGACCCTCGGCTACGATCGGCATCCGGCCATCCACCACCTCGACGGGACCGTGCGCGCCGGCGACCTGCTGGCCCTGGTCGGGCCGAACGGGGCCGGCAAGTCGACGCTGCTCAAGGGTATGGCCGGGGAGATCCCCTGCCTCGACGGGCGCATCGAGCGCAGCGCCGCCGTCGCCTATATGCCGCAGGCCGACGAGATCGACCGCAGCTTCCCGCTGAGCGTGCTGGACCTGGCCGGGATGGGCCTCTGGCGGCGCGCCGGCGCGTGGCGAAGCCTCATCCGGCAGCGGGGCGCCGTCGAGGCCGCGCTCGCGGCGGTCGGCCTCGCCGGGTTCGAGGCACGGCCGATCGGCACGCTCTCGGGCGGGCAGTTCCGCCGCGCCCTGTTCGCCCGGCTGATCCTCCAGGATTGCTCCGTGATCCTCCTCGACGAACCGTTCACCGGGATCGACAACCGAACCGTGGACGATCTGCTGGTGCTGATCCGAACCTGGCACGCGGAGGGCCGCACGATCGTCGCGGCGCTGCACGACCTCGCGCAGGTGCGCGCGCATTTCCCGGCGACGCTGCTCCTGGCGCGCGAGCCCATCGCTTGGGGGCCCACGGCCCGGGTGCTGACATCCGAGAACCTCGCCCGCGCCCGCAACCTCTCCGAGGCGTGGGACGAGGGCGCTCCGATCTGCGCCGGGCCGCGGGCCGAAGCTGCCCACGACCATGCGGCGCATGATCACGGCACGCACGGCCATCATCACCACGAGGACGCCGCGTGATCGATCCGTTCGGGTCCCTGGTCGCGCCCTTCGTGGAATTCGGCTTCATGCGCCGAGCGCTGGCGGGCTGCCTTGCGCTGTCCGTCTCGGCGCCGCCCGTGGGCGTCTTCCTGACGCTGCGCCGGATGAGCCTGATGAGCGACGCCATGAGCCACGCCATCCTGCCGGGTGCCGCCGCGGGCTTCCTGGTCGCCGGGCTGTCGCTCCCGGCGATGACGCTCGGCGGCCTCGTCGCAGGCCTTGCGGTGGCGCTGCTCGCGGGCGCCGTTACCCGCGTCACGACGGTGCGGGAGGACGCCAACCTCGCGGCCTTCTACCTGATCTCCCTGGCGGGCGGCGTGCTGCTGGTCTCGCTGCGCGGCTCGCAGATCGACCTGATGCATTTCCTGTTCGGCTCGGTCCTGGCGTTGGACGATGCTGCCCTGTGGCTGCTCGGCGGCATTAGCACCCTGACCCTGGTGGCGCTCGCGGTGATCTATCGGCCGCTGGTGATGGAATGCGTCGATCCGCTGTTCCTGCGCACGGTGAGCCGCAGTGGCGGCCCGGTCCATCTCGCCTTCCTGGCCCTGGTGGTGATCAACCTCGTGGGCGGGTTCCAAGCCCTGGGGACCCTGCTGGCGGTCGGGCTGATGCTGCTCCCGGCGGTGGCGGCCCGGTTCTGGGCTCGCGATCTCGGCGGGCTCATCCCGGTCTCGATGCTGATCGCGGCGCTCGCGAGCGTCTCAGGGCTCAGCCTGTCGTATCAATACGACCTGCCGAGTGGTCCGGCCATCGTGCTGGCCGCCGGGGCGCTCTACCTGGCCTCGATGCTGGCCGGTCCGCGCGGCGGGCTGCTCCGCCGCCTCATCCGGCCGCGCCACCTCGAAGCCTGATCAGGACTGGTCCTTCAGCGCCGCAAGACCCTCGCGGTAGGTCGGAAAGGCGAGATCGACGCCGAGTTCCGCGCGGATCAGCCGGTTCCGCACGCGCTTGTTCTCGCCGTAGAAGCTTCGCGCCATCGGCGAGAGGTCGGCGGTCTCGAAATCGATTACCGGGGGCAGCGGCAGCCCGGTCAGGGCGGCGGCATGCTCGGTGACCGTCTGGGGCGCGGTCGGCTCGTCATCGGTGACGTTGTAGATCGCCCCGGCCCGGGGCCGGTCGATCGAGGCCAGCAGCGTCGTGGCGATATCGTCGACGTGGACACGGTTGAAGACTTGGCCGGCCTTCACGATTCGCTGGGACCGCCCCTCGCGCAGCTTGACGATCGGGTTGCGCCCCGGCCCGTAGATGCCCGACAGGCGGAAGATCTGCACAGCCTTGCCGGTGGCGGCACCGAGCGCCAGCCACGCGGCCTCGGCGTCGAGCCGAACCTTCGAGCGGGTGCTGCGTGGGTCGGCGGGGGTGGCCTCGTCGATCCAGGCGCCCTGCTGATCGCCATAGACACCGATGGTCGACAGGTAGCCGATCCAGCCGATCCGGCTCGCCTTGATCGCCTCTTCGTAGCGGTTGAGCACGGGGTCGCCGTGCTCGCTGGGGGGCGCCGAGACGAGGAGCACGTCGGTCTCGGCGAGATCGGCGGCGATGCGCGGATCGTCGGCCCGGGGTCCGAAGGCGCGCATGGCGAAACCGGTCTCCGCCGCGAGGCGCTCGGCCGCTGCGGGTTCGGTAACGGTGGCGCGGACGGTGTCGAACCGGTCGCGCGCGCGCTCGGCGAAGCGTCCACCGGTGAAGCCCAGGCCGAAGACGAAGAGATTCATGCGCCGGATGTCTCGCCGGGGCCGGCTCCCGTCAAGCCGCGAATGGCGACTCTGTCTTGATGAGATGGCGCTCCGATCCGTCGGCTTGGAAGGGCGCGGGTTCCCTCTCCCGTGCGGGAGAGGTCTGCTTTCGCAGAAAGCAGGGTGAGGGATGAGAACTGTCCGAATGAGGCACGCCCCAACCGCGCCTCGCAGGCGCGATCAATCCTGCACCTTCTCGTCCCTCACCCCAGCCCTCTCCCGCACGGGAGAGGGGGCGCGCCGCGCTCGGTCATGATCGTCGCGCATCGAACCGAAGCCGTCCTCGGTCGCGCCGATTACGGCCTCCCACTCCTCACGGACATGGGCATCCGACTCGCCAAGCCCGTACAGGCGATGCAGGGCCCGGACCGCCCCCGGCTCCAGCAACTGCCCGCAGGCCCAGACTGCCATGCCGCGCACCAAGGGCGAAGCATCGGCAAGCCGTGCGATCGCCATCTCGGCCAGCTCGGGCGACCCGGCATTGCCGATCGCGATCATCACGTTGCGCAGAAAGCGGTCGCGGCCGGTCCGCTTGACCGGCGTGCCGGCGAACAGGCTCCGGAACGCCGCATCGTCGAGGCCCGCGAGATCCGCAAGACGCGGCGCGGCGAGGTCGGCCCGGGCGGAAAGACGGGTCTCGGCGGCCGTGCGGGCGAACTTGTTCCACGGGCAGACCGCGAGGCAATCGTCGCAGCCGAACACCCGGTTGCCGATGGCCGGGCGGAGCGCCGCGGGGATCGGGCCGGCATGCTCGATGGTCAGGTACGAGATGCAGCGCCGCGCATCGAGGCGGTAGGGCGCGGGAAACGCGTCCGTCGGGCAGATATCGAGACAGGCGCGGCAGGAGCCGCAATGGTCGCGGCCGGGCGTGTCGGGTTCGAACTCCGCACTCGTGTAGATCGCCCCGAGCAGGAGCCAGTTGCCGTGCTCGCGGGAGATCAGCACCGTGTGCTTGCCCTGCCAGCCGAGCCCGGCGGCCTCGGCCAGCGTCTTCTCCATGACCGGTGCGGTGTCGCAGAAGACCTTCACCCGGACATCGCCCTTGGCGGACAGATACCCGCCGAGTTCTTTGAGCTTGCCCTTCAAAACCTCGTGATAATCCCGTCGCTGGGCATAAGCGGCGACCGCGCCGCGCTCCGTTTGCGCCACCAGGGCCAGCGGATCGTGCTCGGGCCGGTAGCTCATGGCCAGGATCAGGATGCTGCGCAGGCCCGGCCACAGGCCGGTCGGACGGGCGCGCTGGTCGGCCCGCTCGGCCATCCAGTCCATGGTGCCGTGGGCGCCCGCGGCGAGCCAGGTCGCGAGGCGATCGGGCATATCCGGCAGGCGGTCGGGCCGGGTGACGCGCAGGCCGCAGAAGCCCAGCGACCGGGCCCGGGTCTCGACGAGGCGGCGCAGGTCGGCGCCGATATAAGTCCGCCTGGGGCTCAGAAATCCAGATCCGCGTAGTGGGCGGCGGGCGGCATGCCGGCGACCCGGTCGGCGAGCAGGCCCCGGAACGAGGGCCGCGACTTCACCCGGGCGTACCAGTTCCGGGCCATCTCGTCCTCGTCCCAGGGCACGTCGCCGAGATAATCGACGCAGGAGAGATGGGCAGCCGCCGCGAGGTCGGCATAGGTCAGGTTGTCGCCCGCGATCCAGCGGCGGCGAGCGATCAGGTAGCCGATATATTTGAGATGATAGCGGACATTGGCCCGTGCGGCCCGGATCGCGTTCATGTCGGGCGGACCGCCGCCCTGGTTGGACGCCATGAAGCGCTTCGAGATCTTCTCGTTGACGAGGTAACCCGTCACCTCCGATTCGAACTTCACCAGGAACCAGTCGAGCAGCCGCCGCACCTCGACCCGCTCCACGGTATCGTCCGGCAACAGGCGACGCCCGGTGAGGCCGAGCCCGCGGGTCTCATCGAGGTATTCGGCGATCACGCCCGCGCCGGGCACCACGAGGCCGTTCTGCTCCAGCAGCACGGGCGTCACGCCCGCCGGATTGATCAGCAGGAAGTCATCCCGGCGCTCCCAGGGCCGTTCCTCGAACAGAGTCGGCTCCATGCCCATCTCGGCGAGGACGAGACGGATGAACCGGGAATTCGCGCAGAAGGGGAAGTGGTAGAGGGTCGCCATCGAGGCCGTTTGGGACGTTCGGTCGGGCAGCGCGGTCGGTCCCGCGCTCGGCGAGGGTCCTGAAGCGCAGGTCTTCGGCGCGCAGGACTTCGGACCGAGCGTTATTGCCCGACCGTTGCCGAGCCCTTAACACGCGCAGCCGGTATCGGTAACCGCCCGTCAATCCTGATGGGCGAACCCTCCGGCCAACCCTTAGATGGCGCGACCTGCTCGGCACGGGCCGGCGCGCGCCCGCGGCAGCAGGACGTGACGATGGATCCGGTCAGCATCGGCAAGGCAGTCCTGCTCGCGGTGGTTGAGGGCGCGACCGAGTTCATCCCGGTCTCCTCCACGGGGCACCAGCTGCTGGTCGGCCATTTCATCGGGTTCCACTCGCCCAACAACACCTTCGAGGTGCTGATCCAGCTCGGCGCGATCCTGGCGATCCTGCTGGTCTATTTCCGCCGCCTGCTGGGCATCGCCACCGCGCTGCCGAACGATCCCAAGGCCCGCCGCTTCGTGCTGGGCATCCTGGTGGCGTTCCTGCCGGCGGCGATTATCGGCGGCCTCTTCTCGAAGGTGATCAAGGCGTATCTGTTCAACCCCTGGATCGTCTGCGCGACCCTGGTGGCGGGCGGCCTCGTGCTGCTCGTCATCGACGACACCGACCTGAAGGTGCGCAAGACCGACGTCTACGACTTCTCGCTGCCGATGGATCTGAAGATCGGCATCTTCCAGTGCCTCGCGATGATCCCCGGCGTGTCGCGCTCCGGCGCCACCATCGTGGGGGCGATGCTGATGGGGGCCGACAAGCGCTCGGCCACCGAGTTCTCGTTCTACCTCGCCATGCCCACCATGGCGGGCGCCTTCGCCAAGGATCTGCTGGACAATTACAAATACCTGTCGAGCGACGATGTCGGCCTGATTGCGATCGGCTTCGTCGTCTCGTTCGTCTCGGCGCTGCTCGTGGTGCGGCTGCTGCTCGATTACGTCTCCCGGCACGGCTTCTGGCTGTTCGCATGGTGGCGGATCATCGTCGGCGCACTGGGTTTTGCGGGATTGATCATTTTCGGTTGATCGTTCTTCGCGTGCCTTGCTTCGGCCGATGCCCGCAAATTGTCGGCCGGACTGCTCTCTCCGGCCCCTTGCTGTGTCAGGCGTGATCGATGTGCGATCTCGGGGAGCTCACACGTCGGCTTGAAAGGGCGCGGGTCCCCTCTCTCCCGAGCGGGAGAGGGGGAAAGTCACGCTCTGTGACAAGCCGCGGCTCAAACCCGTGCAGTCCCGGCGGGGATGTAAAGCACGCCTTTTTCAGGATATTGGACGCAGACGCGTCAGTGTGAGTCTCGTCGCCTCGGCGGCTAGTCTCCGCGCACTTCAAAACCCGCTCACGCCGGGCTCAAGCTTTCCTCAACCATCGGGCGATTGCCACCGGCGAGGCGGCATGCGAGGCAAACCCCTGGAAGCGGCGCACAAGACGCCGCGTTCTGGGACGATCCGATGGAAGACAGACCGCTCGCCGATCTCTTCGAGCCCGCAGACCGGGCGCGCTGGCTCGGCCTCGTCGAAGGCGTCCTGAAGGGCGCCGATTTCGAGAAACGGCTGGTCTCCCGGACGGCGGATGGGCTCCGGATCGAGCCGCTCTACAGCCCGGCGGCGCCGATCGCCCAACCGGTGCGCGAGCCCGGTCCGTGGCGGATCGCCCAGCGGATGGATCATCCGGCTATCGCCGCCGCCAACGCCCAGGCGCTGACCGATCTCGAAGGCGGCGCGGACGCGCTTGTCCTGGCCTTTGCGGGCGCCCCAGGCGCACGCGGCTATGGACTGACGGTTGCGAACGTCGACGACCTCGACGCCGCGCTGACGGGCGTGATGCTGCCCCTGATCAACCTGCGCGTGGATGCCGGCGGCCGGGGGCTCGAAGCGGCCCACCTCGTCAAGGCGCTGGCCGAGCGGCGTGGCGAGGATTTGTCGACCTACGATGTCGATCTCGGGATCGATCCCGTCGGCGTGCTGGCGGCAACCGGCGGCCTGGGCGCCGTCTGGAGCGAGATCGCTCCGCGGCTGGCCGGGATCGCGGCGGAGCTGGAGACGGCGGGTTTCCGCGGCCGGGCCTTCCTGGCCGATGGGCGCCCGTATCACGAGGCCGGGGCCGGCGAGGCGGCGGAGCTGGGGGCCGTGCTCGCCACCGCGGTGACGTATCTCCGCGCCCTCGAAGCGGCCGGACACGACCTCGACACGGCCCGTTCGCGCATCGCGGTCCTGCTGGCGGCCGATGCCGACGAGTTCGTCACGGTCGCGAAGTTCCGCGCGCTGCGGCGCCTCTGGGCGCGGGTCGAGCAGGCCTGCGGGCTTGCGCCGAAGCCGCTGCGTCTCCACGCAGAGACCGCGTGGCGGATGATGACCAAGCGCGATCCGTTCGTGAACATCCTGCGCACCGGAATGGCGGCGGCCTCAGCCGGGATGGGTGGAGCCGACAGCGTCGCGGTCCTGCCCTACACGCAGGCGCTCGGGCTGCCGGATGCCTTCGCCCGGCGCGTGGGGCGCAACAGCCAGATCGTGTTGCTCGAAGAATCGCACCTCGCCCGCGTCAGCGATCCTGCGGCGGGCGCCGGTGGGTTCGAGGCGCTGACCGCGGAGATCGCCGAGGCCGCCTGGGCGGCGTTCCAAGCGATCGAGGCCGAGGGCGGCATCGTCGCCTCCCTCAGCGTCGGCAAGCTGCAGCGGCGGATCGAAGCGATCCGCGAGACGCGCGCGAAAGCCGTGGCGACCCGCCGGGAAGCGCTCACGGGCGCCAGTGAATTTCCGAACCTCGCCGAGAAGCCGGTCACGGTGCTCGACGTGCCGAAGGTCGCGCCGCCCCAGGGGTCCAATTTCGGGCCCGGTTCGGCGGTCGCCTGCGATGCCCTGCCGTCCCAGCGCCTCGCGGAACCCTACGAGGCTTTGCGCGACGCCTCCGACGCCTATCACGCCTCGACCGGCCGCCGGCCGGCCGTGTTCCTGGCCAATCTGGGTTCGGTGGCGGCGTTCAACGCCCGGGCGACCTTCGCGGCCAACGCGTTCGCGGCCGGCGGTATCGAAGCCCTGTCGAATGACGGCTTCCCCGATGCCGAATCCGCAGCGGTGGCGTTCCGGGAATCCGGAGTTCCGCTCGCCTGCATCTGCTCGACCGACGCGATCTATGCCGAACGCGCGGTCGAGACCGCGGAGGCCTTGGCGCGGGCCGGCGCGGGCGTGATCTACCTCGCCGGAAAACCGGCTGATCTGGCCGAGCCGCTGAAGCAGGCGGGCGTGCAGACCTTCCTGCATGCCGGGTGCGACCTGCTCACCGTGCTGAATGGGGCTTTGCGCACGGCCATGAGGCCGCCGTCGCGGACTGCCTGATCCCGGCGCCGTTCCCACAACGCTGCGCAGGCGGCTCGGCTGGGACGGGTTCGAAGCCGGCACACGCGAATACCGCGGCCATCGGAGCGCGGGCGCCTCGGACGAGGCTGCGACCTCGTGTCATGGAACGATCGCGCTCCGGCCCGAAATGCGGCTGCGCGAATGCCGAGCCAGCCGCGTTCCCGACGCAATCATGAGGGAATGCTGAACGCGGTTCGGATCACCGACGAGGCCGCCGCATGAAAACTTCGATCCTCGCGTCCCTCACCCTCCTCGCGCTCGTCTCGACGGCGCAGGCGCGTCCGCATCGACACCCGGCCGTACCGACGTTGAACCAGGCCGAGGCCGAGAAGACGCTGGCTCCGCTGCGGCAGGCGGCGACGGTTTGCTTCGCCGATACGGTCCTGTCGAACCCCAAGGCCACCGCCGAGGCGCGGGCCGGCCGCTGGTTCGAGGCCGTGGGCATCACGGGCTTCCTGTGCCGCCCGGAGGTCGCCGCGATGATCCAAGCGCATGACCGGCTCTATGGAGCGAAGACCGGCGAACGCTACTTCAAGAGTGCCTACGTCAAGCACCTCGACCAGCAGCTCGCCGAGCGGCTCCAGCCGATGCTCCTGCACAAGGCCGTCGCCAGCGCCGAGCCGCCGGTCGATAAGACCGCCGAGGACAGTGCCGCGGGCAACTGAGCCGGCACCTCTCAGGTTGGAAGCGAGTCGGCGATGCCCTACGAGCTTCACTACTGGCCGATGATCCAGGGGCGCGGCGAGTTCGTCCGCCTCGCCCTGGAAGAAGCTGGCGCCGACTACGTCGACGTCGCGCGCCAGGACGACGATGCCGGTGGAATCGGTCCGATGCTGGATCGCCTGTCGGACCCTGCGAACCCACGCCCGCCCTTCGCGCCGCCCGTCCTGCGCGACGGTGATCGCGTCATCGGACAGACGGCCGCGATCCTGCTGCATCTTGGCCAGCGCCTCGGGCTGGCGGGCACCGGCGAGCGGGACCGGATCTGGACGCACCAACTCCAGCTCACCATCGCGGATGCCGTGGACGAGGTGCACGACACACACCATCCGCTCGGCGTCGATCTCTATTACACCGATCAGAAGCCCGAGGCCCTGCGCCGGGCGGCCGGGTTCCGGACGACCCGGATGCCGAAGTTCTTCAGTTATTTCGAGCGCGTTCTGGCCGCCAATGGCGGTGCGCACTTGGTCGGCGCGGATCTGACCTATGCCGACCTGTCGCTGTTTCAGCTCGTCGATGGGCTGCACTACGCCTTCCCGAGAGCGACATCGGCGGCGCTACAGGCTGCGCCCTCTGTGGAGCGGCTGCACGACACCGTGGCGCAACGCCCGCGGATCGCCGCCTATCTGGCGAGCGAGCGCCGGATCCCGTTCAACGAGGACGGTATCTTCCGACGCTATCCCGAACTCGACGGCTAGCGCGTCCTGGCTCTGACTGTCTGCGGGATAGGGCGATCCGAATGTGACCTGCACCTTGCCTCTGGCTAAGCAGGTTTGAGGCCCACGGCTCATGGCTGAGCGCGACAGGCCCCCTCTCCCGTGCGGGAAAGCGTTGGGGTGAGGGACGAGAACGCTCTGCATAGGGCACGTCATCGACGCGCGTTCAGGTGCTGTCTTTTCCTGAAAGTTCTGGACCCTGTCCCTCTCGCGCTCGCGAGAGGGGATACGCGCCTGTTCAAACCGACGCGTGAGCCCGCTGGAACCTCAAATCTGTGTCGCCCCATCGCCCATTATGGTGATGGAGATGCGTCGCCCATGGCGCCATTTATCGACCGAACAGACACCGCTCAGAACGGCAGCTTCATCCCGGGCGGCAGGGGCAGACCCTTGGTCAGCTCGGCCATGTGCTCCTGCATCGTCGCTTCCGCCTTGCCGCGGGCATCGTTGCAGGCCGCCACCACCAGATCCTCCAGGATCTCGCGCTCGTCGGGCACCATCAGGGACGGATCGATCGTGATCCCCTTCATCTGGCCCTTGGCCGTCATGGTGACCCGGACCGAGCCACCGCCAGAGGCGCCGGTGACTTCGATCTGATCCATCTCGGCCTGCAGGTTGGCCATCTTCTCCTGCATGGCCTGGGCCTGCTTCATGATGCCCATTAGGTCACGCATGCGGATCCCTCCCCGTTCTGTCGTCGTCTGATCTGGGTACGCGCCGCCCGGCCCGCCAGCGATGGCCGGGCTGGAGCATCAGCTTTCGTCGTCCTCGACCTCATCCACCTGGGCGGCGTCGCCCTCGCCGAGGATCTCCTGCTCGGGGGTGGGCAAAGCCTCGGCGGCGGTGTCGCGCACGTCGACGATCTCGGCGCCGGGAAAGCGCGTCAGCACCTCGCGCACGAACGGATCGGCGGCGGCGTTCTCCCGGCGGGTCTCGACCACGGCCCGGGCCGCCGCATCGCGGGTCGGCTCGCCCGCCTCCTTCGAGAGCGCGACGACCCAGCGCCGGCCGGTCCAACGCTCGATCGCGGCCGCGAGGTCGGTGGCGAGGCTCGCCCGCCCCCCTTGAGCGAGGCGGAACTCGATCCGCCCCTCCTCGAAGCGCACCAGATGGACATCCCGCTCAAGCGCCGTCCGCAGCAGGATATCCCGATTGGCATCCGCCAGCGCGATCAGATCCTCGAACTGGCCGAGCCGCGGCGGCGGCGGCGCGACGGGGGCGGGTGGCGCGACGGGCGCGGCCATCGCAACCGGAGCAGCCTCGAGGATCGGTTCCGCCGCTATCGTCCGGGGGGAGGCCGCCAGAGCCGCCGAACCGCCGCCGCGCAGGTCCGGGATCGGCGGCAGCGCCGGGCGCGCCAAAGCCGGCGGCTCGTCGGCGGGCGCTGCGGCGGCGTCGGCCTTGAGCTGGCGCAGGGCCTCGTCCGGTGTCGGCAGGTCGGCCGCGTAGGCGAGGCGCACGATCGCCATCTCGGCCGCCGCCAGGGGGCGCGGCGCGGCCTGCACCTCGGGGATCGCCTTGAGCAGGATCTGCCACGCCCGCGACAGGGCGCGGATCGAGAGCTTTTCGGCGAACGCGCCGCCGCGGACGCGCTCGGTCTCGCTGAGCGTGGGATCCTGGGCGGTTTCGGGCACCACCTTCAGGCGGGTCACGAGATGCGTGAAGGCCGCGAGGTCCGAGAGCACCACCGACGGGTCGGCTCCGGCATCGTACTGCGCGCGCAGCTCCGAGAAAGCCGCCGGCACGGAGCCGCGCATCACAGCCTCGAACAGGTCGAGGATGCGGGCACGGTCGGCCAGCCCCAGCATGTCGCGCACGCTCTGGGCGGTGACCGAGCCGGCCCCGTGCGCGATGGCCTGATCGAGGAGCGAGAGCGCATCGCGCACGGAGCCTTCCGCGGCGCGCACGATCGCCCCCAAAGCCTCCTCCTCCGCCTCGACCCGCTCGGCGGCGCAGACCTTGGCGAGGTGGGCGTGGAGCACCGGCGCCTCGACCCGGCGCAGGTCGAACCGCTGGCAGCGGGACAGGATCGTCACCGGGACCTTGCGGATCTCGGTGGTGGCGAACACGAATTTCGCGTGGGGCGGCGGCTCCTCCAGCGTCTTCAGGAAGGCGTTGAACGCCTTCTCGGAGAGCATGTGGACCTCGTCGACGATGTAGACCTTGTAGCGCGCCGAGACCGGTCCGTAGCGGATGCCGTCGATGATCGCGCGTACGTCGTCGATGCCGGTATGCGAGGCGGCATCCATCTCCAGCACGTCCATGTGCCGGGATTCCATGATGGCCGCGCAGTGCAGGCCGAGTTCCGGCATCGACACGGTCGGGCCGGTCTCGGGCTGGCCGGCGAGCGCGTAATTGAGGCCGCGGGCGAGGATGCGGGCCGTCGTGGTCTTGCCGACGCCGCGCACGCCGGTCAGCATCCAGGCCTGCGGGATGCGGTTGGCCGCGAACCCGTTGGCGAGGGTGCGGACCATCGCCTCCTGGCCGATCAGGTCGCCGAAATGGGTGGGGCGGTATTTGCGCGCGAGGACCCGATAGGGCGCCGCCGCGGCGGCGGGCGCTGCAAACCCGGGCAGGCCCGGCTCGTCGTCAGGCGTGCCGGTCGAAGCGTCCATGCCGGTCGGAATCGAGCTGCCGCGCGCGAGAATGAGGTGGGAGGCTGGACGAAGACCCGCTCGGTCTCGTTAGGGCTGCTTCCTTCCGGACCTGACCCGGTTGGCGAGTGAAACGTCCCTCGCCAACCCCCCGGCCGGCTATATGGCCGGGCCTCGGCCCGAACGCAAGCGCCGCCTCTCTGCGCCGGCTACTCGGCCTTGCGCTTCACGATGGCGAGGGTCTTCGGATCGAGCTTCAGGTCGAACTTCTTGCCGTTGGCATCGATGGCGTCGTCCACCTCGATCATACCGTCGTCGAGCTCGATCTCGTCCCACTTGGTGAAGCCTTCCTGGCGGAGCATGGCCTCGACCTTGGCCTGCTGATCGGGCGGCAGCTTTTCGTCGGCCCGGGCGGCGACGCCGAGGCCGGCCAGAATCGCGAGGGCGAGAAAGGGCGTGGCGCGATGCATGGGCGTTCTCCATCGGGTTGATCGTCGAGTTTGAACAGGAATGCGGCAGTCCTGTTCCGCTTGGCCGGACATCCTCTTGAGCGCCTTGCGATTCTCCCGCACAGCTAGGCCATTGCGTGCGTCGGGGATTCGTCACCTATGGTCACCCGCGTCGCCACCGTGGCCTTCGAAGGCATCGAGGCGCGGGCGGTGGACGTGCAGGTCCAGATCATCCCGGGCTCGGTGGTGTTCAACGTGGTCGGCCTGCCCGACAAGGCGGTGGGCGAATCCCGCGAGCGGGTGCGCGGCGCACTGATCGCCTCCGGCCTCGCGCTGCCGGCCAAGCGCATCACCGTCAACCTCGCCCCGGCCGACCTGCCCAAGGAAGGCTCGCATTACGACCTGCCGATCGCGCTCGGCGTGATGGCGGCGATCGGCGCGATCCCGGCGGACGCGCTCGGCGGCTATTGCGTGCTCGGCGAACTCGCGCTGGACGGCAGCATCACGGCGGTGAACGGCGTGCTCCCGGCGGCCATCGCGGCGGCGGCGCGCGGGCTCGGGCTGATCTGCCCGGCGGCGACCGGCCCGGAGGCCGCCTGGGCCGGGGGCGATCTCGACGTGCTGGCCCCGCGCTCGCTGATCCAGCTCGCCAACCACTTCAAGGGCAGCCAGATCATGGCCCGGCCGGAACCCTCGGTGGCGGGTCAGGCCGGTCCCCTGCCGGATCTCGCCGACATCAAGGGCCAGGAGGGCGCCAAGCGCGCCCTGGAGATCGCCGCGGCGGGGGGACACAACCTGCTGATGAACGGGCCGCCGGGCTCGGGCAAGTCGATGCTGGCCGCCCGCCTGCCCTCGATCCTGCCGCCGCTCGGGCCGCGCGAGCTGCTCGACATCTCGATGATCCAGTCGGTGGCGGGCGCGTTGAAGGACGGCGCCCTCTCGAACCGCCGGCCGTTCCGGCAGCCGCATCATTCGGCTTCGATGGCGGCGCTCGTCGGCGGCGGCCTCGGTGCGCGTCCCGGCGAGGTCTCGCTGGCCCATGGCGGCGTGCTGTTCCTGGACGAGCTGCCCGAATTCACCCCGCAGGTGCTCGACAGCCTGCGCCAGCCCATGGAGACGGGTGAAATCATGATCGCCCGGGCCAATCACCGGGTGACGTATCCGGCCCGCTTCCAGCTGGTCGCCGCCATGAACCCGTGCCGCTGCGGGCAGGGCCTGGAGCCGGGCTATGCCTGTCGGCGCGGGCCGAACGATCGCTGCATGGCCCAGTATCAGGCGCGGATTTCCGGCCCGCTGCTCGACCGGATCGACCTGCGCATCGAGGTGCCGACGGTGACCGCGGCCGACCTGATCCTGCCTCCGCCTGCGGAGGGATCCCGTGAAGCGGCCGCCCGCGTCGCCGCGGCCCGCGCCCTCCAGACAGCGCGCTTCGGCGAGCGCGGGCTGCCGGCGGCCACCACCAACGCCACCTGCCCGGCGAACCTGATCGAACAGGTCGCGAGCCCAGACGCGGATGGGACGGCGCTGATCCGGCAGGCGGCCGAGAGCATGCGCCTCTCGGCCCGCGGCTTCCACCGCACGTTGCGCGTCGCACGGACGCTGGCCGACCTCGACGGCGAGGCGCGGGTCCGCCGGCTGCACCTTGCCGAGGCCCTGTCCTACCGGGGCCGGGGTGACAGCGCGGCGGCGGCGGCTTGAGCGCGGAACCGGACAGCGCCCTCACGGTCACGATCGGCCAGCACAGCGCCGCCGGCCGCAAGGCCGAGAACCAGGATTTCCACGGCACCCTGGTGCCGTCGCCGCCGGCCCTCGGCCTCAAAGGCATCGCGGTGGCGCTCGCCGACGGGATCAGCAGCAGCGCGGCCGGCGCGGCGGCGAGCGAGACCGCGGTCAAGAGCTTCCTCGGCGACTATTACGCCACCCCCGACACGTGGTCGGTGAAGAATGCCGCGCAGCGGGTGATCGCGGCGGCCGATTCCTGGCTCTACGCCCAGACCCGGCGCGGCCTCGATCCCAACGATGCCGACCGCGGCTACGTCACCACCTTCGACGCGCTGATCCTGAAGGGGCGGAGCGCCCACATCTTCCATGTCGGCGATGCCCGGATCTGCCGGGTCTCGGGCCGGTCCCTCGAACAGCTCACCGAGGATCACCGCGTGGTGGTCTCGGCGGCGGAATCCTATCTCGGCCGGGCCCTCGGCGTGACCGGCCGGGCGGAGATCGACTACCAAAACCTTGCCATCGCGGCCGGCGACATCTTCGTGCTCACAACGGACGGGGTCCACGAGCACGTCCGTCCCCGGGAGATCGTGGCCGCGATCACGGCGGCGGACGATCTCTACGCGGCAGCCCGGACCATCGTCGAGGCGGCGCTCGCGGCCGGCAGCCCGGACAACCTGACGATCCAGATCGTCCGGGTCGATGCCGTGCCGGAGGGCGAGGCCACCGACCTCCTCGGGGATGTCGAGGGGCTCGATCCGGCACCGCTGCTCGATCCGCCGGCCGAATTCGACGGCTACCGGCTCCTGCGGATCCTCCATTCCGGTGCGCGCAGCCGCGTCTATCTCGCGGAGGACGGAGAGACCGGGGGTCGGGTCGCCCTGAAGGTGCTGTCCCTCGATCTGCGCGACGATCCGGCCCAGCGCAAACGCTTCGCTCTGGAGGAGTGGATCGCCCGGCGGATCGACAACCCGCATGTGCTCAAGGCCCATCCGCCGGCGCGCCGCCGCAGCCACCTCTACACGGTGATGCGCTACGTCGAGGGTCAGACGCTGACCCAGTGGATGCGGGACCACGCGTTGCCGGAGTTGGAGAATGTGCGCGGCCTCGTGGAGCAACTCGTCAAGGGCGTGCAGGCTTTCCACCGGAAGGAGATGGTCCATCAGGACCTCCGGCCCGACAACGTCCTGATCGACTCAAACGGGATCGTGCAGGTGATCGATTTCGGCGCCACCCAGGTCGCCGGCGTCGTCGAGGGCGATCCGCGGATCGATCCCGCCGAGATCCTCGGGACGGTGCAGTACACGGCACCGGAATGTTTTTTGGGTGTCGCATCCACGGCCGCTTCCGACGTGTTCTCGGTGGGCGTCATCGCCTATCAGATGCTGACCGGACGGTTGCCCTACGGCGATGCGGTGCCGCGGGCGCGCACGGCCGCGGCCCAGCGCCGGCTGCGCTACGCTTCGGCGCTCCCTGTACGGCCGCTGCTCCCGCTCTGGGTCGATGGCGCGCTGCGCAAGGCGGTGCATCCCGATCCGCTCAAGCGCTACGCGACGCTGTCGGAATTCGTGCATGACCTACGGCATCCGAACCCGGCCTTCACCGAAACCCGCCGGCCGGCCCTGCTGGAGCGCGATCCGCTCCTGTTCTGGCGGCTGCTGTCGCTGGTTTTGGGGATTGTCGCGCTGACGCTGGCGGGCGTCCTGATCGCGCATGCGCCGAGATGAGTGCAGGGATTTAGACCTCTCAGCCGGAGCTCAACGCCCTTCAAGAGAAGCGCGTTTCCCCTCCCCCTTGCGGAGAGGGGTTAGGGGTGGGGGTGGTTCAGGATCGAGCGTGACGGTGCCGTCTGCACCACCCCCACCTCCGGCTCCTCCCCGCAAGCTTGAGCGATCCCGGGCAAGCCCGGGGTCGCCAGAGGAGGAGAGCGCGTCGAGTCGACGGGCGTGAACACCGTGCGCGCAAAGCGGACCACCACACGCCAAGACTTGACAATGTTCCTATTTTG
>NZ_JALNUM010000053.1:0-40988 GCF_026540795.1 Methylobacterium sp. GC_Met_2 | reverse complement strand
GACCCGGATCGCATTATCCAGGCCGCAAAGCACGGGCACCAAGTGTTAGACTCGCACCACTAGATCGTTGAAGGCAGCAATCTGCCCAGCCGCAAAACCCTGAGCGACATCTCCGAAAATTGTATAATCTGGCCTAGTGAGAAATCCTTCTTTTTCGAGAAACTGTTCGTCGGGTCCACTTGCAAAATGGATAGCCCGCGATGAGGGCCAAACTATTTTATCCCAAAGGAGTGTCGCGCAACGCAGCTCTTGCGGATCGAGTTGGCTCGATTTTGCATGCAGGGAAGTGCCGCTTACCACCACGGGCGGGCTAACAACTAAACCCCGTTTAATCGATCGGATTGTTGCGGGACCGCTAAATATACCATCTCGCGTTACATCACTTTGATTGGCCGACGCCCTCCTGCGTTTCGCTTCACCCACGTCTTATCTCCGACCGATGAACCAACATCCATCTCCAAGGATGATTGGGCCAAGCCGCTTCCACAAGCGTCCAGCCCTGCTTTTGTTAACCTCACATGCGTACCGCGGTGGCTATGTCAGCCAGCGCCGCACCCGCTAACCTCCCGCTTGCCGTCGCCTCGTGGCGCGATCAGATCGAGCGCCTATCCGAGCACGCCTCGCCCTGCCGGTATCTTGCCCCGGCGAAATGGAAGGCGATGCGCGAGAACGTGCTGGCCTTCATCGACCAGCACGGCGCAGAGGCCCACCGGCTCGGCTGGACCGCGTCCGAGCTGTTCGGCGTGCACCCGACGAGCGGCACGCTGCGCGTGGATTCCTGCGGCGCCCTGATGCTCGGCACAGTTGCGGCCCAAGCGGTCCATGCTGATCGCGTGGCGTTCGCCCAGACGTCGGGCTACCGGCCCTTGAAGGATCAGACCCCGGGCTTGCCGGTTTGGGAGTTCGCGGTGCGGGCTCTCTGACGATCCGCCTCATCCTCAGCCGCGTGCTTCCGCTTCGTGGCGATCAACACGTCGAGCCAAGCGATTGCGGACTCGTGCACCTGTATGGTCCGCATGTCGCCGAGCGCCTGACCGATCTGCCAGCGGTGATAGGAGCGCACGTCGGACAGCGCCTGGATGTAGGCCTGCTGCTCCGCGGTCACGATGAGCCGCCAGTGATCGCATCCGTCAGCGCCCGTGCGATCACCTTGGCGGCCTCGACGCCTTCCGCCGGCGATAAGCGGTTCGTCTGGATCCGCCGTTCGCGCTCGGCTGCCACATAGATATAGGCTGCGACACGTTCGCCAGCGTCCATCACCTTCACGGACTCCTCGAGCTGCACGATGCGGAGCGGGAGCGCGAGGCCGAACGGGTTGGGTGCCTCGTTGGGCATCCTACTCCTCCATTAGCCCCCGGCTCATGGCGATCCTCACAAGCTCCGCGTCGCTGAACAGCAGGTCGCCGATACGCCACGGGTTCATCTCCTCCCCGACCGGCTCGACGGCAATGCCGGCGGCCCGTAGCGCTTCGACGGCGTCAAGGACGGGGTCGGTGTCGTCGATCATGGCGACGCGATCAGCATCCAGTTGCGGGCTCGTGCCAGACGATCATCGTCCGGGGCCAACGGCATGTCGTCGATCATGCGATTGACGATCTCACGGGTGGTCGGCTCGTCCAGCCCGAGCCCCTGCGCGAACCCGTATAGCTGTCGCATCAGACGAGCGACGACGATCTCGCGGTTCGGATCGGGATCGCTCATCCCTGGACCGGGAAGCCCATGACGATGGCGGTCTTCACCATCGTGCGGCGCAGGCCGGGTGTGATGGCCTCGTCGGCCAGCAGTGCCTTGGCCTGCGGGTGCATCTCGATCGCCTTGGCGACATCGATGGTGTGGCCAGACTTGAAAGCGAAGGGCGGGGCCAATTTGTCCGCGAGGTAGGCGGCGGTGGCCGCCTCGATCTCTTCGTCCGACACCTCGGACTTGCGGCGCAGGTCGCCGACGTTGGGTATCTCTTTGGCCATGGATTTGGACACAGCCTCCCATAACTTGGACACAGCGCCCTAGTGGCCGCACCGGCCATCGGCCCTAATATGCTGGTAAGTCTGGGTAAATTGGTGAGCGCGTTGGGGTTCGAACCCAAGACCTACAGATTAAAAGTCCGTTGCTCTACCAGCTGAGCTACGCGCTCGCGTCCCGGGAGCGCCTCGAGGCGGGTCGCCGGGGACGGCGCGTCCGCAATAGGTGAGCCGAACCGGGGGGTCAACACGGGGAAAGAGAAGAACGCTCAGGCGCCCCCGCTCCGCGCGCGCTCCACGATCGCGCGGGCCTCGTCGAAGGCGGCATCGGCGTCGAGCTCGGTCGTGTCGAGCCCAACCGCATCGTCGGCGATGCGCAGCGGCGCCGCAGCCCGCGAGGAGTCGCGCGCGTCGCGGGCTTCAATGTCGGCCAGGATGGCCGCGAAGGCTACGGTCTCGCCGCGACCGGCCAGTTCCCTATGGCGGCGGCGCGCCCGCTCCTCCGAGGACGCTGTGATGAACAGCTTCACCCCGGCCTCGGGGCAGACCACCGTCCCGATGTCACGCCCGTCCAGCACCGCGCCCTGCGGATCGGCGGCGAAGCGTCGCTGCCATTGGAGCAGACCGGTCCGAACCTCCGGCACCGCGGAGATCCGCGAGGCCGCCTCACCCATGGCCCGGTCGCGCAGACGCGGATCGTCGAGCTTTTCCGGATCGAGGGCCTCGGCGGCACGGGCCGCGGCCGCGCAGTCGTCGAGTGAGAGGCCGGCATCGAGCAGCGCCAGCGCGACGGCGCGATAGAGCAGACCAGTATCGAGATGCGGCAGGCCGTAATGGTCGGCCAGGCGCTTGGCCAGCGTGCCCTTGCCCGACGCAGCCGGACCGTCGATCGCGATGACGAGCGGCATCGGCATCATGCTCCGATCCGGCCGCCGAGGGCCCGCATGGTCGGCAGGAAGGTCGGGAAGCTCGTGGCGATCATCGCCCCGTCATCCACCGTCACCGGGTCCCGCGTGGCCAGACCCATCACCAGGAACGCCATGGCGATGCGATGATCGAGATAAGTCGCCACCGTGCCGCCCCCACGGGCCGCCGCCCCGTCGCCCTCGACCACCAGATCGTCACCCTCGACCGTGTGGCGGACACCGTTGGTCGCAAGGCCGGCCGCCACGGCGGCGAGGCGATCGGATTCCTTGACCCGCAACTCGTGCAGGCCGTTCATCCGCGTCCGGCCTTCGGCGAAGCTCGCCGCAACCGCCAGCACCGGATACTCGTCGATCATCGCGGGCGCGCGTTCGGCCGGGACGTCCACGCCCTTCAGGCGGCTCGCGCGCACGCGCAGATCCGCCACGGTCTCGCCGCCCTCGTCCCGCTCGGCGATGCGCTCGATCTCGGCGCCCATCTCGAGCAGGGTCGTGATCAGCCCGGTCCGCAGCGGGTTCATCATCACGCCCTCGATCACCACGTCGGATCCCGGCACGATCAGCGCCGCCACCAGCGGGAACGCCGCCGAGGACGGATCAGCCGGCACCACCACGTCGGTCCCACGCAGGGTTGGCTGGCCGGTCAGCGCGATGCTGCGGCCGTGGCCCTCGGGTCCGTGCGACACGACTTCAACCGCGGCGCCGAACAGGCGCAGCATGCGCTCGGTATGGTCGCGGGTCGCTGCCGCCTCGATCACCGTCGTGGTCCCGGGCGCGTTGAGGCCAGCGAGCAGCACCGCCGACTTGATTTGCGCCGAAGCGGCCGGCGTCTCGTAGGTGATCGGGATCGCCTCCTTCGGCCCGCGCAGGGTCAGAGGCACGCGCCCGCCCTCTGCCTCGGTCAGGACCTGCGTGCCCATGCGGGTGAGCGGATCGAGGATGCGGCGCATCGGCCGGGATCGCAGGGAGGCGTCACCGTCGAAGGTCGCCGTGACAGGCTGGCCGCCGACCACGCCCATCATCAGCCGGGAGCCCGTGCCGGCATTGCCGAAATCCAGAACGTCCGCCGGATCGCCGAGGCCTCCTATGCCCACGCCCCGCACCCGCCAGCGCCCGGCGTCGAGGCGCTCGACACTGGCGCCCAGGGCCTTGGCGGCCGCCGCGGTACGCAGCACGTCGTCGCCTTCGAGCAGGCCCTCGACCTGGGTCTCACCCTCGCTGAGAAGGCCGAGGATCATCGCCCGGTGAGAAATCGACTTGTCGCCGGGCGGGCGCAGCCGTCCCCGCAGGGACGTACCGGGTGATGCGGTCAGAGGCTCGGGAGGCGAATCGTGCGACACGGAAGGTCCGTTCGTGCTCGAAGGTGGGCCGGGATCCGGCGCGTCGCGCAGCATCGCCGCGCCGCTGCAATCGGACCGTGAAATCGCGGTGCGGTTAACACGCGCACCAGCGTACGTCATCCACGCGATCTCCAGCATCGGATCCATGCCCTGGATCCTTGCACCGCCCCAGGGGCGCGACGCCCGGGACGCGGTGTGCCGCGTTCGATTGACAGAGGCGGCGCCCGCGACTAACGGGGCCGCTTCCCCGAGACATTAGTAGACGACGAGGTGTCCCCCCGTGGCCCGACCGGAACTTGGCTTAAAGCGCCAGTGCATGAGCTGCGGCGCGAAGTTCTACGACCTCGCCCGTGATCCCGCCACCTGCCCGAAATGCGGCGCGGTTTACCAGGCGGTCGCCACATCGAGCCGTGCTGCGCCTCCGGCGCTGGCGCGGGCCTCGAACACCAATGACGAAGAGGACGAGACGGACGAGAAGGGGCCGGAGTTGGTTTCCCTCGATGAGGTCGAGGCTGCCGAGGACGAGGCGGATCCTACGCCCGACGACGAGACGACCGAGGACGGGGATGCGGCCGAGGACGATACCTTCCTCGAGGAGGAGGATGCCGGCGACGACGACGTTTCCGACCTCATCGACGGCGATATCGAGAACGACGAAGAGAGTTGAGGCGGTCCCCGCCTCCCCCTCGAAAAAACCCCCGACGAAGGCGAAAAAAAGGGGTTGAGTCTGCGGCGCGAGCCGCCTATAGAACCGGCCTCGCCGGACGTTAGCCGGACGGCGAGACCGCCGCGGAACCCAAACCGCGGTGGATGAGAGTGGGGCCTTAGCTCAGCTGGGAGAGCGCTTCCATGGCATGGAAGAGGTCATCGGTTCGATCCCGTTAGGCTCCACCATCCTCCTCTCGCACGTTGTGGCCCGATCGGCTCTTCGTGCCTTGGTCCTCCAAAACATTATTGCTACGACCCCATTCTTCGCGAGGGAAGTCCTTCTACCGGGTTAAATGCCCGAGCGGCAACGCCGTCGTGTATTTCACTTGCCCCAGCGCGAAGCTCGAGCGGATGTTGGCCACCCCTGGAATCCGGGTGAGATGGTCGAGCACGAGCCTCTGGTACTGGCCCAGATCCTCGACCACCACCCGCAGCATGTAGTCGGCCTCGCCGCTCATCAGGTAGCACTCCATCACCTCTGGACGGTTGCGCACCGCCTCGTCGAAGGCTTGAAGTGCCGCCTGCGTCTGCTTTTCCAGCGAGACATGCACGAAGACGTTGACCGCGAGTCCCAGGCTCAGCGGATCGACCACCGCGACACAACCGCGGATCACGCCGCCCTCCTTCAGGTCATTGACACGCCGCCAGCACGGCGAGGTCGAAAGCCCGACCTTCTCGGCGAGGTCTGCGATACTGATCTCGCTGTCCTGCTGCAGGCGTTCGAGGATGCGCAGGGAGGCGGGATCCAGGGCAACAGGGCGATGAGGCATTCGTTCGCTCTCGTGTTCAACGCCGGCATATCATGCCGCTTAAGGGCGAATATGCGAAGCGTTCGGTCTTCTCTGTCGACGAATTGATGCGGTTGAAATGTCCTATCTTGGCGCCTGTTTGGGGCAAATGGACCGGAAACGCGAGGGTGTAGCCTGATCTTCGGCATGTCCAGCCGTCCGAGCGCCAGTATGATCCGGCGTATAGAGGGAGGCCGCGCCGATGAACGCCATACCGCCGAAAGCCACCGTCGCGCGGTCCGCAGAGGTCGATCACGACCCGGCGGAAACGCAGGACTGGCTGGCGGCGCTGGACTCACTGGTTCGCACGGAGGGCGCGGCGAGGGCGCGGTTCATCCTCGACCGGCTGGAGCGCCGCTCGAAGGAGATCGGCATCCTCGATGAGGCTTTGCCCTATTCGCCCTATCGAAACACCATTCCCCTGGAGAAGCAGCCGCGCTACCCGGGCGACCTCGATATTGAGGAGCGGCTGACCTCGATCATGCGCTGGAACGCGCTCGCCATGGTGGTGCGCGCCAACATGGCGTACGGCGAGTTGGGTGGCCACGTGGCGAGCTACGCCTCGGCGGCGGAGCTGTTCGAGGTCGGGTTCAACCACTTCTTCAAGGGCGGCCCGGACGGCGACCTCGTCTACTTCCAGCCGCACTCGGCGCCGGGCGTCTACGCCCGGGCTTTCCTGGAAGGGCGGCTCTCCGAGGAGCAGCTGAAGCATTACCGCCAGGAGATCGCCGGCGACGGCCTCTGCTCCTATCCGCATCCCTGGCTGATGCCGGATTTCTGGCAGGTCCCCACCGGTTCGATGGGCATCGGCCCGATCCACGCGGTCTACCAGGCGCGGTTCATGCGCTATCTCGGCCACCGCGGCCTGGCCGACACCTCCGCCCGGCAGGTCTGGGGCGTGTTCGGCGACGGCGAGATGGACGAGCCGGAATCGATCGGCGGCCTCGCGCTCGCCGCCCGGGAGAAGCTCGACAACCTCACCTTCGTGATCAACTGCAACCTGCAGCGGCTGGACGGGCCGGTGCGCGGCAACGGCCAGATCATCCAAGAACTGGAGAGCCTGTTCCGGGGCGCCGGCTGGAACGTCATCAAAGTGCTGTGGGGCTCGGAATGGGACGGGATCTTCGCCCGTGACACCAACCATGCCCTGCTGCGCCGTTTCGCCGAGACGGTTGACGGCAAGTACCAGACGCTGGGCGCCAAGGACGGTGCCTACAACCTCGCCCACTTCTTCGGCGAGGATCCGGAGGTGCGCGAGCTCGTCGCCCACATGTCGGACGCTGACGTGGACCGGCTAAAGCGCGGCGGCCACGATTTCCGCAAGCTCTACGCCGCCTTCGCGGCCGCCAAGGCTACGAAGGGTCGGCCGACCGTGATCCTGGCCAAGACCAAGAAGGGTTACGGCATGGGCGGCGCCGGCGAATCGCGCATGACCGCCCACCAAGCCAAGAAGCTCGACGTCGACGCGCTGCGCGCCTTCCGCGACCGCTTCGCGCTGCCGCTCTCCGACGCGCAGGTGGAGGGCCTGTCCTTCTACAAGCCAGCCGAGGACGGCGCCGAGATGCGCTACCTACGCGAGCGCCGGGAGATGCTGGGTGGCGTGCTGCCGGCCCGCCGCCGCACCGCCCCGACCGTGACGGTGCCGCCGCTCTCGACCTATGCGGGCTTCGCGCTCGAAGCCGGCGGCAAGGAGATGTCGACCACCACCGCGGTGGTGCGCTTGTTCGGCAACCTCCTGAAGCACAAGGATCTCGGCCCCCGCGTCGTCCCGATCGTCGCCGACGAGGCGCGGACCTTCGGCATGGCCAACCTGTTCCGGCAGGTCGGAATCTACGCTCCTGAGGGCCAGCTTTATGAGCCCGAGGATGCCGGCTCGATGCTCTACTACCGCGAGGCCAAGGACGGGCAGCTGCTGGAGGAAGGCATCACTGAAGCCGGGGCGATCTCGTCCTGGACCGCGGCGGCCACGGCCTACAGCGTCCACGGCCTGTCGATGCTGCCGTTCTACATCTACTACTCGATGTTCGGGTTCCAGCGGGTCGGCGACCTGATCTGGGCGGCAGCCGACCAGCGGGCCCGGGGCTTCCTGATCGGCGCCACGGCGGGCCGGACCACACTCGGCGGCGAGGGCCTGCAGCATCAGGACGGATCGAGCCACATGCAGGCGGCGGCGATTCCGAACTGTCGCGCCTACGATCCGGCCTTTGCCTACGAGATGGCGGTGATCGTCGACCGCGGCGCCCGGGCGATGATGGAAGAGGGCGAGGACGCCTTCTACTACCTCACCGCCATGAACGAGAACTACGCCCAGCCTTCGATGCCGGAGGGCGCGGAGGTCGGCATTCTCAAGGGCATGTACCGTCTATCAGGGCCGGAGGGCGGTGCCGGTACGGTGCGCCTCCTCGGCTCAGGAGCGATCCTGCCGGAGGTGATCGCGGCGGCCGAACTCCTGGCGCAGGATTGGGGCATCACTGCCGAGGTGTTCAGCGCCACCAGCTTCAGCGAGCTGGCGCGCGATGCCCGGGAGGCCGAACGGCAGGCGATGCTCAATCCCGAGGCTGAGGCGCCGGTCAGTCACGTGGCGGCGTTGCTACCGGGATCGGCGCCGATCGTTGCGGCGAGCGACTACGTCCGGGCCTACCCGCAGTTGATCGCCTCCTATGTCGGCGCGCGCTTCGTGGCGCTCGGCACCGACGGGTTCGGCCGCAGCGACACCCGCAGCGCACTCCGCCGCTTCTTCGAGGTCGATCGGCAGCACGTGGCGATCGCCGCCCTGCACTCTTTGGCCGAGGCCAGAGAGGTGCCACGCGCCGCGGTCGCCGAGGCGATCCGCCGATACGGCATCGCCGCGGACGCTCCCGCGCCTTGGACCATCTGAGGCCGGGCCCCCGCCGTGGGGCCTCCATACGTCGCACGATTCCCCCGAACGCCCGTCCTACGGAAATTCACCCGCATGAGCGCCGCGCTGCAGATCGCCCTTCCGGATATCGGCGACTATCGGGACGTGCCGGTCATCGAGCTTCTGGTGAAGCCCGGCGACCGCCTCTCGGTGGACGACCTGATCCTCAGCATCGAATCCGACAAGGCGACCATGGAGGTCCCATCCCCGGTCGCCGGCGTGGTGCGCGAGCTTCTGGTCGCGGTCGGCTCGAAGGTCTCGGAGGGGACGCCGATCCTGATGATGGAGGCTGGTGGGGGGGGCGCTTCGGATCTAGCGCGCGCCCTCCCTACCCCCTTTGCGGGGGAGGGTGGCCCTCGCGTCAGCGAAGGGCGGGAGAGGGGAGCGATGGTTCAGGAAGGAGCTGAAGCCCTCACGACGGCCAAGCCATCGTCTGCGCCGTCGCTCCCCTCTCCCGATCCGCTTCGCGGGCCACCCTCCCCCGCAGAGGGGGGAGGGAAGGACCTGCAACCGGCAGCGCCGCTCCCGGCATCGTCCGGCGACATGCATGCCAGCCCGTCCGTGCGCCAGCTTGCCCGCGAACTCGGCGTGGCCCTGGACAACGTGCCCGCCACCGGCCCCAAGGGACGGATCCTCCGCGAAGATATCCATGCCTTCGTCAAGGCCGCCCTCGCTGCGCCGGCCTGGCAGCCGAGCGCGCCGGTCTCCGGGATCGGCGCCGGACTGCCGCCCTGGCCGGCGGTGGATTTCACCAAGCACGGCCCGGTTCGGCGCGAGCCCCTGTCGCGGATCCAGACACTTTCGGGTGCCAACCTGAGCCGCAACTGGCTGACGATCCCGCATGTCACGAATTTCGACCGGGCCGACGTAACGGAAATCGAGTCGTTCCGCACCGGCCTCAACCGGGAGTCGCGCACGCCGCCCGCAAAGGTCACCATGGTGGCCTTCCTGATCAAGGCCGCAGCCTCCGCGCTCCGGGCCTACCCACGCTTCAACACGTCGCTCGAAGGCGGCGACCTCGTGCTCAAAGGCTATGTCCATGTCGGCTTCGCAGTCGACACACCGAAGGGCCTGATGGTGCCGGTGGTGCGCGACTGCGACCGGAAGGGGATCATCGAGATTGCCACCGAAATGTCTGCGTTGACCGACAAGGCCCGGGCCGGAAAACTTTCGGGCGCGGACATGCAGGGCGGCAGCTTCTCGGTGTCGTCGCTCGGCGGTATCGGCGGCGACGGCTTCACGCCGATCATCAACGCCCCCGAGGTGGCGATCCTCGGCGCGGCGCGCTCGCGCATGGAGGCGGTTTGGGACGGCAAAGCCTTCCAGCCGCGCCTGATCCTGCCGCTGAGTCTGTCCTGGGACCACCGCGTGGTGGACGGCGTGGCCGCCGCCCGCTTCCTCGGACACGTGGCCTCGGTCCTGTCAGACCTGCGGCGCGCCCTCCTGTGACGGTCCTCGCCATGCCTGCGTTCCACGAGATCCGCGTCCCCAATCTGGGGGACTATGCAGACGTGCCTGTCATCGAGATCCCGGTGGCGCCGGGAGAGGCGGTCACCCGCGATCAGACGCTGCTGGTGGTCGAATCCGACAAGGCGACCCTGGACATTCCGTCCCCGGTGGCGGGACGACTGACGGAGATGCTGGTCGGCCTCGGCGATAAGGTCTCGGCCGGGACGCTGGTCGCGCGCATTGCCCTCGCCGACCGGGATGCCGAGGCACCCTCCCCCCTGCCGGCTCCCGCCCAAGACCCGGATGCGCAGTGCGACGTTCTGGTGATCGGCGGCGGACCCGGCGGCTACTCGGCCGCCTTCCGGGCCGCCGATCTCGGGCAACGGGTCATCCTCGTGGAACGCGATGCGACGCTGGGCGGCGTATGCCTGAATGTCGGCTGCATACCGTCCAAGGCCCTGCTGCACGTGGCGTCCGTCACCGAGGAGGCCCAGCGCCTCGCCGCCCATGGCATCAGCTTCGGCGCTCCCGCGATCGATCTGGACAAGCTGCGTAGCTTCAAGGTCGGGACCGTGCGCCGTCTCACCGACGGGCTTACCCAGATGGCGCGCCAGCGCAAGGTCACCGTGATCCGTGGGACCGCGCGCTTGACCGGACCCAAGACGGCCACTGTCGCCACACACGAGGGCGGCGAACGCAGCGTCGCCTTCGCCACCGCCATCGTGGCGGCCGGCTCCTCACCGGTCGCGTTGCCGATGTTGCCGGAGGATCCGCGCATCGTGAACTCCACCGGTGCCCTGGAGCTGCCGTTCGTGCCCCGCCGGCTGCTGGTGATCGGCGGCGGCATCATCGGCCTGGAGATGGCCACCGTCTACAGCGCGCTCGGCGCCCGGGTCGACGTCGTCGAACGGTTGCCAAACCTGCTGGAGGGCGTCGACCGCGACCTCGTGGTAATCTGGACCAAGCGCAACGCGCACCGCTTCGACCGCCTGCTGACTGGAGCCGCGGTGATTTCCGCCACCGCCGGCCCGGAGGGCATCGCCGTCACGCTGGCCGGCGAGGTGCAGGCCACGACCTACGATCTCGTGCTCCAGGCGGCCGGGCGCCGGCCGAACGGTGCGGAGCTCGGCCTGGAGGCTGCCGGCGTCACCGTGGAAAACGGGTTCGTGCCGGTCGACGCGCAGATGCGCACGAACGTGCCTAACATCCTCGCCATCGGCGACCTCGTGGGGCAGCCGATGCTCGCCCACAAGGCCGTTCACCAGGGCCACGTGGCTGCCGAAGTCGCCTCCGGGCACCGGTCCGGGTTCGATGCCGCCGTGATCCCGTCCGTGGCGTATACCGATCCGGAAATCGCCTGGGTCGGCGTCACCGAAACGGCAGCACGGGCGGCTGGCCGGGCCGTGGAGGTGGCGCGCTTTCCGTGGGCCGCCTCGGGTCGGGCCATCGCTTACGGCGCGGATTATGGCCTGACCAAACTGCTGTTCGAGGCGGGAACCAAGCGTGTCGTGGGCGGCGCCGTCGTGGGGCCGAGCGCTGGCGACCTTATCGGCGAGATCGCGCTGGCCATCGAGATGGGGGCGGACGCCGTCGACATTGGCCGGACGATCCATCCGCACCCGACCCTCGGTGAGACGGTCGGTCTCGCCGCGGAGGCCGCCCTCGGCCTCTGCACCGACCTGCCACCGGTGGCGCGACGGTAGCGGTTCCCGCACGGGCACATAAGGACTAGCGATGGCCCTGGGATGGACTCCCGACCGGCAGCGGCGTTAACGGCACGCCGAGAGCGAAGCGTCGATGAGGAATCTGCGTGTGGAGATGCCGTTGCCGGGCGGACGATCCCCGAGGCATCCGATCGTCGTCTTGGTTGCCCTTGTGGCCACGCTGGCGATGACCCTGCCGGGCCGAGCCATCGCTGAGGCCCCGATCGCCATCAACAAGCCAGCCAACGCCGAAGTCCTCGTCGCGGCTTTGCGCGACCGCATCCTCGGCTCCGACAGCGCAACGCTCGCCCTCGAAGGCTGGTGCGCCGAGCATCGGCTCGCTGCCGATCCGCATCTCGTGGCTTTACGCCTTCCGGGTCCGGACAAGCCGCTGACCGCTGCGCAGCGCGCCCGGTTAGCGATCGGCCCGGATGAGCCGGTGCGCTATCGTCGGGTGCGCCTCGTTTGCGGCGAGCACGTGATGTCCGAGGCGGACAATTGGTACGTGCCGGCGCGGCTGACGCCTGAGATGAACGCCGTGCTGGACGGGACCCGCACGCCGTTCGGCCGGGTCGTACGTCCGCTCGCTCCGGTCCGCCGGACCGTCGAGGTTCGCGCCCGCCCGCCGGGCACAGCACCGGAGGATCCGTTGTTCGAAGTCGATGCGGTGCTCTCGACCGGAGCCGGACAGCCCTTCTGCGAAGTCGTAGAGACCTACCTGGGATCTGCCTTACCGACAGCGACGCGGTGAGGCTCGGGTATCCATCGGGGCGCATCAGCCTGCGATGGTTCAGGGCTCTCCGCAACGGCGAACGGATTGCGCGGTAACACTATCTGCGCCGGACCGCCCGCTTTGGCGTGATCCGGACGCGTCTGGAGCGGGCGAGGCTGCGAGCCCGATGATACAAACCTTGAGCAACGATCAAGCAGGCTCCGAGTCGGGCCGAACGAAAACAGCGGGAGGAACGGGCATGCGTTCGAGGCTTGGCCTTGCGGCTTTGGTGACGGCCGCGGTCGGCTTTCTGTCGTGTACGGCACGGGCAGCCGATCCGGCGGGACTGTGGCTGACGGAGACCGGCAGCTCGCGCATCCGCGTCGCGCCCTGCGGCAGCGGCTATTGTGGAACGATCGTCAGCGCCCCCGGCAAGGCGCTGGACGCCAAGAATCCGGATCCGGCGCTGCGGACCCGCAGCGTCGTGGGCGTGCAGATCCTCGACGCCCGCCAGCAGGATGGTTCGGGCTATTCAGGCTCGCTCTACAACCCGAATGACGGCAAGACCTATTCGGGGTCCCTGCGCCTGACTGGCCCGAACACGCTTGAGGTTTCGGGCTGCGTCATGAGCGTTTTCTGCAAGCGCCAGAGCTGGACGCGAGTCAACTGAAGCGCTGTCCGCCCTCTACCGCGTCGCAACAGCGCAGGATCGATTGTGCGCTAACGAAGTTGCCTGGGTCTGACAACGGTAGGATTTCTTATGACCCGGACACTGCTCGTCACCGTGCTGACGCTGGCTGCCATCGCGCCGGCCACCGCCCAAGTCCTGGAGACGCCGAATGGCGCTCGGGTCGGTGTACCGCCTGGCGCTCCTGGTGTGGTCAGCACGCAGTCCGGCACGACCGGCAACGACCCGTCGATCACCTATTCCCCGACAGGCCGCCCGGCCGATACGATTGCGACCGACTCGGCCGCCGCCGGCAACGCGAACCAGCCGTCGCGGGTCGCACCGCAGGGCGGTGCTGGCGGCGGCGGCAAGTAAGCCCTCGCCGAGAGCGCAATACGCTGGATCGTGTAGGCCGCACCGGAAACGGTGCGGCCTTGTTTGTTCAGGCCGCCGCGGTGAGGGCCTGCTCCACAGCGTCGAGGGCGGCTTCCGCGCCGGCCCCGTTGGGGCCGCCAGCCTGCGCCATGTCACGCCGTCCGCCGCCGCCCTTGCCGCCGAGCGCCCCGGCGCCGGCCCGGACCAGCCCAACCGCGTCGTAGCGCTCCGTCAGGTCGTCGGTCACCCCGACCACCAGGCCGGCCTTGCCATCGGGGCCGACACCGACCACCGCTACGATGCCGGACCCCAAACGCTTCTTCTCCTCGTCGACGATCGGCTTGAGGTCGCGCATGTCGAGGCCTTCGACCACCGACCGGCGGAACGCCACGCCACCGACCTCGGTCTGTTGCGCGCCCGACCCCGGGCCGCCCTCGCCGCCCATGGCGAGCTTGCGCCGGGTCTCGGCCAACTCACGCTCCAGGCGCCGCCGCTCGTCCATCAGAGCCGTCAGCCGATCGGGTGCCTCGGAGGCCGGGGCCTTGAGGATGCCCGCGAGCGCTGCCAGCGTGCGGGCCTCCGCGGCGCGATGATGCCGGGCCGCGTCGGCTGTCAGCGCCTCGATCCGGCGCACGCCCGCGCCCACCGCGCTCTCCGCCACAATGGTGATCGCGCCGATATCGCCGGTGCGCCCCGCATGGGTGCCGCCGCAGAGCTCGACGGAGAAGTTCTTCGGCCGCCCCTGCCCGGCTTGCGCATCGACCGGAAGGCCCATCGAGACGACCCGCACCTCATCGCCGTATTTCTCGCCGAACAACGCCCGCGCGCCCGACGCGATGGCGTCGTCCACCGCCATGAGTTTCGTGACCACCGGCGCGTTCTGCAGCAGCACCGCGTTGGCGATATCTTCGACCCGGACGAGTTCGTCGGCCTCGATCGGCTTCGGATGACTGATGTCGAAGCGCAGGCGCTCGTGGCTCACCAGCGAGCCCTTCTGGGCGACATGGTCGCCCAGCACCTGCCGGAGCGCCTCGTGCAGGAGGTGGGTCGCGGAGTGGTTGGCCCGGATCGCCCGGCGGCGGGCGTGATCGACCTTGAGCTCCACCGGCTGGTCGAGGCTCAAGCGCCCCTCCTCCACGGTGACGTGGTGGACGAACAGGTCTCCGAGCATCTTCTGGGTGTCGGTGACCCGCGCCCGCACGCCCTGCGCCAGGATCACGCCCGTATCACCCACCTGACCGCCCGATTCGCCATAGAAGGGCGTCTGGTTGACGAGGACGAGGCCGGTCTGGCCCGCTTCGAGGCCTTGCACCTCACCGCCGTCGCGCAGCAGCGCGGTGACGATGCCTTCGGCGCTCTCGGTCTCGTAGCCCAGGAACTCCGTCGCGCCGAGGCGGTCGCGCAGCCCGAACCAGACAGTCTCGGTCGCCGCCTCGCCCGAACCCTTCCAGGCCTCACGCGCCGCCTGCTTCTGGCGCTGCATTGCCGCCGTGAACGCCTCGGTATCGACGCCGATGCCCCGGGCCTTCAACGCATCCTGGGTCAGGTCGAGGGGGAATCCGTAGGTGTCGTAGAGCGTGAAGGCGGTCTCGCCGGAGAGCTTGTCGCCCTCCTTGAGCTCGCGGCTCTCGGCGTCGAGGATCGACAGGCCCCGCTCGAGGGTCCGGCGGAAACGCGTCTCCTCCAGCTTCAGCGTCTCGGCGATCAGGCTCTCGGCCCGCATCAGCTCCGGGTAGGCTTGGCCCATCTCGCGCACCAGGGTCGGCACAAGCCGGAACATGGTCGGCTCACGGGCGCCCAGGATCTCGGCGTGGCGCATGGCCCGGCGCATGATCCGGCGCAGCACGTAGCCCCGGCCCTCGTTGCCCGGCAGCACCCCGTCGGCAACGAGGAACGAGGCGGCCCGCAGGTGGTCGGCGATCACCCGGTAGGAGGCCATCGTCGCGGGCTCGGGCGCCCGCGAGACCGCGTGAGCCACGGCATCGATCAGCGCCCGGAACAGGTCGGTATCGTAGTTCGAGTGCACGCCCTGGAGGATCGCCGCCATGCGCTCGAGGCCCATGCCGGTGTCGATCGACGGCCGCGGCAGTGGGTTGCGCGAGCCCGGCTCCAGCTGCTCGTACTGCATGAACACGAGGTTCCAGAACTCCAGGAACCGGTCGCCATCCTCGTTCGGAGAGCCGGGCGGCCCGCCCTGCAGTGCCGGGCCCTGATCGATAAAGATCTCCGAGCACGGCCCGCAGGGTCCGGTATCGCCCATCTGCCAGAAATTGTCGGAGGTCCCGATGCGGATGATCTTGTCGTCCGAGAGACCTGCAATCTTCTTCCACAGGCCTGCGGCCTCGTCGTCGTCGGCGTAGACGGTCACGAGGAGCCGGTCGGGCTTCAGCCCGAACTCCTTGGTGATCAGCGTCCAGGCCAGCTCGATCGCGCGGTCCTTGAAGTAGTCGCCGAACGAGAAGTTGCCGAGCATCTCGAAGAACGTATGATGGCGCGCCGTGTAGCCGACATTGTCGAGGTCGTTGTGCTTGCCGCCAGCCCGCACGCATTTCTGTGCCGTCGTGGCCCGGTCGTAGGCGCGCTTCTCCATCCCGGTGAAGACGTTCTTGAACTGCACCATGCCGGCATTGGTGAACATCAGCGTCGGATCGTTCTTCGGCACGAGGCTCGAAGAGGGCACGACCTCGTGCCCCGCCTTGGCGAAGTAGTCGAGGAAGGTCGACCGGATCTCGTTGACGCCGCTCATCAAGGCTGACTCTGGCAGGAACACGGGACCGGGCACCGCTCACCTTCGAGCGGCATCCGCATGGCGCCCTCTTAGAGCCGTTCTGGACCGGGTTGCAATCGGTGCCCGGCCTAAGTGCTTGCCGTCCCGTGCTCCCTGGCGATTCGCCGCTTCCGGTGTCGCATCTTTGGACGAAAATCGCGCCTTTCCCGCAACGACGCTCGGAATTGTGGTCTGAACCCGTGCCTTGAAGGCATCGGCCGCGAAAACACCGCGATTAGCCTCAGGACAGCCACAAGCGCGGCCGTGTTGTCGCCACATCTGTCAAGCGATGATGAACCCGTGGCGCCGTCAACGGCGCGGGGAATCGGATCAACGATGCAGGGCCGCACGGTCGGAACGTCGAAGGCCATCATGGGCAAGTCTGGCGCCGGGCATTTCGGCGCTCGCCGTGCCGACGTGATAACCGCGCAGCCGATGCTCGGCCGCGCCCACGGCAGCGCTCCGGCCCTGGTCCGGTCGCTGATGACCGTAACGCTGATCGCCGGCGGTCTCAGCGCGGCCCTGATTGGCTCGGGTGTCGACCTCGGCAAGGTGGGCCTGTCGCCGGCCGTGTCCGTCGCGGAAGCCGCCACCGAGATCCCAATGCCCCGACCGCGCATCCACACGGTCGCGCTGGAAGACGAGCTGGATCGCACGCCGCTGCGAGCCTCGTCGAGCTTCGCCGCCGTGCATGACCTCGACACCGAGATCGGCTCGAATACGGTCGACCGTGTCTCCTACGACTTCCTGCTGTCCGAAAGCGCGACGGGCGATCCGAACGACATCCTCGAATTCGGCCCGATGAAGATCCGGCGCCACCTCGTGCAGACGATCGTGCGCGCCGCCCAAGCGGTCCAGACCGACCCGGTCCTGCTGATGGCGGTGGCCGACAAGGAATCGAGCTTCGTCACCGCGGTCCAGGCCAAGACCTCCTCGGCGACCGGCCTCTACCAATTTATCGAGCGCACGTGGCTTGGCGTGGTCCGCGACTTCGGCACCAAATACGGGATGGCGAAGGAGGCCGCGCTGATCACGGCCGACAGCAACGACCGGCCCGTCATCACCGATCCGGCCGAGCGGGCCCGGGTGCTCGAACTCCGCCGCGACCCCTACCTCTCGGCGCTAATGGCCGGCGAGATGCTCAAGCGGGACGCCGCCCGAATCGCGCTCCGCATCGGTCGCGAACTGACCCTGGGTGAGGTCTATCTCGCCCACTTCCTCGGTCCGGACGACGCCGAGGAGTTCCTGGCCAACGTGGTCAACAAACCCGCCGCCGCAGCGGCCGCGCTGCTCCCCGGCCCGGCCCGGGCCAACCGCTCGATCTTCTTCGCGGCCGGCCGATTCATCGGCCGGGGCCGGCACCGCAAGCCGATGAGCCTCTCGGTGGCCCAGGTCCACGAGAAGTTCGAGACGATGATGAGCAGCCGCGGGTCGCGCTACCAGAACGTGCGCGCCGTCTCGGGTGTCATGGCGTATGCGGATGCGGAGACCGCTACGCAGTAACGGGTCGGCGAGCCGGCGCCGGATTCCGCATCGGCGCGCAACCACCGGCGGATTGCCGACTTTCCTCCTTGCGCGCCGCGCTTTCGTCCTGCGCGCGTGAAGACTTCGGGGGGAGTCCTTGAGGAAGCACCAAACGAGCGCACCCCTGCCGCTCACCGATACGCTCACACCGGGTATTCCGCTCGATCAGATCGGCAGGACACTCGCCTCGTTCTACGACGACCTCGTGTCTGAGGGCGTGCCCGAGCACCTTGCCGCCCTGGTTCGCCGCGTCCGTCAGACCGAGGCCGAAGAGCCAGCGCGACCCGAGGCTGGCGCCGCCGCGACGGCTGCGGTGCATGCGCGGCTCGCGCTTGTGGTCGAGGACGATCCCCAGATCCGCGCCCTGGCCGAGACGCTGCTCGAGGAGACCGAGCTCGACGTGATCGGCTGCGATAGCGCCGAAGCCGCACTCTTGGTCCTGCAGGCGCGTGGCGGAGACGTTGCCCTGGTCTTCGCCGATATTCGGCTAGCCGGCCAGATGGACGGTTTGCAACTCGCCCGGGCGGTGGCGACCCTCTGGCCCCGGGCGCGGCTGGTGGTGACCTCCGGCCACGATTTGCCCCGTCCCGACCTGCCGCAGGAAGCCGTTTTCATCGCCAAGCCGTGGCGTCCGCTCGACGTGCTGGTCGAGGCGGAGCGCGCGGCTGCCGAGCCTGCACCCCCTGTTATCTGACGCTTCAGCCTGTGGTCGTTCGCCGGCTTCGGTGCAGCTCTCCGTCGAACGAGCCCATCCCGCGAACCTGCGGGGCCCGGGCCTTGCATAACTCGATCGCGCGTTAATGGAGTCTGCAACGGCGCGCGCCGGAAGAGAGCCGTTTTGCCGATCCTATCCGTACAACACCGAACGACTTATCGGTACCGGCGCCCGGTCTCGTTCGGCGAGCACCGGATCATGTTCCGGCCACGTGACAGCTATGACCAGCGGTTGATCGAGGCGACCCTCGATATCGCACCGGAACCGGCCACGCTGCGCTGGCTGTTCGACGTGTTCGGCAACTGCGTGGCGGTGGCGACCTTCGACACACGGGCGGAGACTCTCACGTTCGCCTGCGGCATCACCCTGGAACACACGCCGGAGCACGCGCCAGTTTTCCCGCTGGCCCCGCACGCGACTCATTTTCCGTTCGGATACGGGGCCGAGGACATGCCGGACCTTGCCCGCTCTATCGAAAGGCAATGGCCCGATCCGCGTCACGAGGTCGATGCTTGGGCACGCAGCTTCCTGCCGGCAGACGGGCGCATTCCCACGCAGGAGTTACTGGCAGCCATGACCCGCGGCGTCCGGGCAAACTTCACCTATCTCGCCCGCAGCGAAAAGGGCGTGCAGGACCCGCTCACGACCCTGCGTGGTCGGCGCGGCTCGTGCCGGGACTTCGCCGTGCTGATGATGGAAGCGGTGCGTGCGCTCGGGATGGCAGCTCGGTTCGTGTCCGGATACCTCTACAATCCCCGCAACGACCGGGCGCGCCATGTCGGGGGCGGCTCAACCCATGCGTGGCTGCAGGTCTATCTTCCGGGCGCCGGCTGGGTCGAGTTCGATCCCACGAACGGGATCGTCGGAAACCGCGACCTGATTCGCGTGGCGGTGACCCGCGATCCCGCGCAGGCTGTGCCACTGCACGGCTCTTTCTTCGGTCTGGCCAGCGACGATCTCGGCATGCGCGTCGAGGTCGACGTCGTCGAACTGCCCGGAACGGGAGCAAATCCGGTCTCGACCGCCCCGATACTGCATCAAGGGTCCGCCCCCAGCCCGGCGCGTTGATCCAGGATCCCAAACGAACATGCGTGGCGACCCCGCGCGGAGAGCGATACAGCAAGGTGGCCGCGATGAAGATCAAGACGGGTTTCGATATCGCTTTCACAATGACCCAGCCGACCCCGATGATCCTGATGCTGAGCGTCCACCCGTCGCGGATGCCCGACGTACTGACGCCGCACGTGATCACTTTCGATCCGCCACTTCCGGTGCATGAGTTCCGGGACACCTACGACAATATCTGCCACCGCATCGTCGCGCCGCCCGGCCAGTTGACGGTCTCGGCGGATTTTACAGTCGCCGACAGCGGCGAGCCGGATGTTATCGAGCGCGAGGCGCGGCAGATCCCGGTGCAGGATTTGCCGGACGCCGTACTGATGTTCCTGCTTGGCTCGCGCTATTGCGACACCGACAAGCTGTCCCAGACGGCATGGTCGCTGTTCGGCTCCACGCCTGAGGGTTGGGCCCGCGTCCAGGCGATCGTCGACTACACGCACGAGCGCCTGCGCTTCGACTACCAGCGTGCCGACGCCACCCGTACCGCCCATGACGGCTTCATGCAGCGCGAGGGCGTCTGCCGCGACTTCGCCCATCTGGCCATCGCGCTGTGCCGGTGCATGAACATCCCAGCCCGCTACGCCACCGGCTATCTCGGCGATATCGGCGTGCCCATCGACCCCGCACCGATGGACTTCTCCGCCTGGTTCGAGGCCTATCTCGACGGTCCGGCGGGTCCGCGCTGGTACACGTTCGACGCCCGCCACAATCGCCCCCGCATCGGCCGCATCGTCATGGCCCGCGGCCGCGACGCGACCGACTGCGCGATCTCGACCAACTTCGGCTACGCCCATCTCGCCCGCTTCGACGTGCACACGGATGAGGTCGTCTGAGCGGACTGGCACGGGCGAGCGGGCCTGCGTATTCCGCCGCCCACCGAAATCGTGGCGGTTGTGTGGAACTGTCTGCCTATGCTCACGCTTGTAATGGCAAAGGTTATTGCACAGGTAGGCCACTCATGAAGACCACGGTCACCGCACTCGCCGCGCTGCTGGGCGCGACTGTTCTTGCCGCAACGCCGGCCCTCGCGGCTTCGTCCTACGATCCCTTCGGGACCGAGGATTCAAACTCGTATTATCAGGATCAGGGCCAGTACGGTTACCAGGGGACTTACGCCCCGGGTTACGGCCAGGGCGTGCAGGCCGCGCCGCAGGCGCAGGTCCAGCCGATCCCGCGCGAGGTCGTGGCGTTCGATGCGCCCTACGCCCCCGGCACGATCGTGGTGTCCACCGCCGAGCGCCGCCTCTATTACGTTATGGGCAACGGTCAAGCCCTGCGCTACGGCGTCGGCGTCGGTCGTCCTGGCTTCAGCTGGAGCGGCACCAACACCATCACGGCCAAGCGCGAGTGGCCGTCCTGGACGCCCCCGGCGGCCATGATCGCCCGCCGCCCCGACCTGCCGCGCTACATGGCCGGCGGCATCGAGAACCCGCTTGGCGCCCGCGCTATGTATATCGGCCGCACCGAGTTCCGCATTCACGGCTCGAACGAGCCGGACACCATCGGCCAGGCGGTGTCCTCGGGCTGCATCCGGATGACCAACGACGACGTCACGGACCTGTACGAGCGGGTCAAGGTTGGCGCCAAGGTCATCGTGCTGAACTGAACGGTCCGGCCTGGCTGACGCCGGGACCACCCTGAACGATTTGGCCGCGTCGCTGAGCCGGGTGACGCGGCCAAACTTTTTCTACGGCACGACCCGGCCCACGGCCGTCTGCGCCGGGCTGAATGACGCGATCGGAAGATCGCAGAAGCACCGCACGCCCAGGGGCCGCGGACCGGGAAGCGGGCAAGAGAACGGCTTCGGCCCGGTGATGCCCTGTTGGATGGCATCGCAGTTGAAGCCCACAGGGGCCCGTTCCCGTCGGCGCGGCACCGGGCGGTACTCACCCCCGTAGCCGGACGGCGGCTCGCCGTAGGCCGGCTCTTCGACATATTGCGCGCGGGCCGCATTCCCAGGCAGCGCGGCGGCAAAGGCCAGCGCGGCGATTGTCAGACGGAAAGAATCACGCAGGCGCGTGCGACCGGAAACAACGGGGCGCATCCTTGAATCCTTCGCTCGATGCGGACCGACCTGTCCGCCGGGCGGATCTCGACGGCAATACCGGCGAAAACGAGACGGCCCGCCACCGGAAACTGGCAGCGGGCCGCAACATCATTGCACCGGGGCGATGTTAGTGATTGGCGCGCTCGGCGGCGTCCTGCACGTTCTGAGCTGTCTGCTTGGCAGCGTCCTGACCCTGCTCCATCGCCTTGCGGGTCTCGTCAGCACCCTGCTGCATCGCCGACTTGGCGCGCTCGGCACCCTGCTGCATCGCGCTCTGCGCCAAGCCGCTGAACTCCTTGGCCTGGGCCTGGATGGCGGCGAACTGGCTGCGCACGAACTCGGCCTGATGCTGCATCGCCTCCTGCATGTCGCGGGAGCGGACGAGCTTCTGAGCGAGATCAAAAGCCGCGTTGACGTTCTGCTCGGCATATTCGAAGCCGCGGGTGGAAACGTCACGGGCGTTGGTGCGCGCAACTTCCGCGGAGCCCTGCACTGTATCGGCCGTGCGACGGGCTGCACCGATGAAGCTGTCGAAGGCCTTGCGGGCCTGCTCGACGCTCTTCTCGGCCATGTCGCGCATCTCGGCGGGAACTTCGTAATTCGGGGGATTGGCCATAGGTCGTCTCCTCTTGTGTCAGCCTGTGGATGGCTTGTTGTGCGCTGCACAATAACCGATTCGCTGCCATATGCCAGCCACGCCATCGGCGTTAAGGTTGACATAACGTAAACGTATGACGGTCGTTGCGAAGATTAAGCGCCGCGGCGACACAGCGTTTACAAAAGTGCGTCGGTCGTCGTCGTTTCTCACCGGGAGGAGCGTCGGATCGCGTAGGGGTTCGAGGTCGCGGGCTTTGGAGACGACACTGACACCGGCCAATCCGGAGCGTGGGCTCGGTCTCGCCACGGCTTTCGCGGCCTGGCGGCGACTGCCGAGTTTGTCGGCGGCCCTGGCCATGCCGGACCCGATCCATCTCGTCGTCGATGCGGCCGACGGGCGGATGCTTCACGCCTCCCCGGCCGCGCACGCCCTGTCCGCCGCGCTTTCCGGCCCCGGTCGCGCGGACTTATTCCGGCAGATCCTGTCGACGGCTCCGAACGACGATGCCCCCCGGCTCGCACGGCTACGCCTCGATCCCCGCCGCATCGCGCCCCCGGTGCTCTGTTGGCTGTCCCGTGGGCACCGCGACGATGGCACGGACGCGATCCTGGTGATCCCCACGGCTCCCCTCGCACCGCGGACGCACCAGCGCCAACACAAGAGCGCGCCGGCACCGAAGCCGGCCCCGGTCGTCGTCCGCGATGATCGATTTCTGTGGCGGCTCGACGCTTCGGGTGCGGTGATCCAATTCGCGGGCCCGGATCTTCTGGCCGGACTCATCGGGCAACGGTGGCAGGATCTCGCGGCGGCTGGACGCATGTCGGGCGCCGACGGGGTTTTGGCGGCTCTGCGTGAGCGGCGGACCTTCCGAGGGGAGCCAGCGGTGCTGGATGCCGGAGCCGGTCCGTGCCGGGTCGAACTCTCGGGTGCACCGCTCGGCCGTGGTGAAGCCAGCGGTTCGGGCTTTGCCGGCTTTGGGCTGCTCCGGTCCGGACCCACGGCACCGCCGGTCGACCTACCGGAAGCGTCGCCGATCGACCTGCCGGAAGCGTCGCCGGTCGCGGACGCGCCGCTCCCACCGACCGCAACCCCGTCCGCTCCACCCGAGCCCGCAGCGGTGACGCGCGAACCCGAACCGCCGCCCGTTGGCGAGCCGGAACCCGTGGCGACCGCGCTTTCGACCGACGAGCATGCCGCGTTCCGTGAGATCGCCCGGGCCCTCGGAGCGCGTTACGCCGGCGATGAGGCGACGTCGGACGAAGCCCCGCCGAGGCCGGACGGCGGCGCCATCATGCCATTTCCCGGTCCGCAAGCGCCCCCCCCGGAATCGCGGGACGGCGCAGGCCGCGCCGCCGCGTTCCCCGAGCTTCTGGCCGGGCTTCCGGTTCCTGTGATGGTGCATCGCGACGGTGTGATCCTGGCGGCGAATCGCAAGCTTCTGGAGTTGACCGGCGACGCTGACGGCGCGGCCCTGTCGGCGCGCGGGCTTGGCGCAGTGCTTCCCGGCGCACCACACAGGGCGGACGCGGATCCGGCGGCGCGACGGACCACCGTCACAGGCGCCGACGGGCACGTCCGGCCGGTCGAGATGTTGAGCGGCGCCTGCACCTGGGCGGGGGCGACTGCCGCATGCCTGATCCTGCGTCCGGTCGACGAGTCCGATGCCGCCACGGCCCTGGCCGCCGAGCGCCTCGACCGCACCGCTCAAGCCGAGCGGGCGACCGCCGCTGAGTCCGCGCTGGACGCGCTCGATACCGGCGTGGTGACCCTCGATCAGGCAGGGCGAATCATGTCGGTGAACCGCGCCGCCGCCCGCCTGTTCGATTGCGCGCCACGGGAGATCGTGGGTGGCAGCTTCGTCGCTCAGTTCGATCGGGACTGCGTGCTGACCGTCGCCGATGTCCTGCGTGGCGTTGTCCGGGGCCCCCGCCTTGTGACCCTCGCGGGCACACCCGTGAGCCTCGACGTCAAGGCTGCCGAGGGAAACAGCCACCGGTTCGCCATCGTCGAGCGGGCGAACCGTCTCCGCGCCCAGACGCCGACGGGCGCCTCGGATCGGGACCCCTCGAACGGCACCGGACCCGCGCTGATGCGCGCGGATCGCGCGTTCCGCGAACCGCTGACCGGTATGATCGCGCTCGCCGACGCGATGTTGAAGGAGCCCTTCGGCGCCTTGGGCGACGCGCGCTACCGGGCTTGCCTCGCCGAGATCAAGGCATCCGGCGACGCGATGCTCGAACGCGTCGGCAAGCTGCTCGACCTCGCGGCCGTGGAGGCCGGAGCCCTGCACCTCGAGCCGCGCACCCTCGATCTCAACGATGTCGTGGCGGGGTGCGTGGCGCAGCTCCAGGCCGAGGCGGCCCGCGGCCGCATCGTCGTACGTACGAGCTTTTCGTTGGATCTGGCGGAGCTGGAGGCCGATGAGCCGTCCGTGAGTCGCGCCGCTGCCCTTGTCATCGAGAATGCGATCCGGCGGTCGGCAGTCGGCGGCCAGATCATCGTGTCGACCGGTGCGGCCGAGCGGGCGGGCGTCGCGCTCCGGGTTCGCGATACGGGGGCGGTCGCGCGGTCCGCTGCCGACCGGGGCCGGGATGTCGAGGAGGGTCTGGCCCTGCCCCGCGCCCTGGTGGAAGCGAATGGCGGCCGCCTGCAGCTGTCGACGCCGGCGGAGGACGGCACGCTGGTGGAAATCATCATGCCGGCGCGTCGGGCGGCGGCGGGCTGAGAGCGCGTCCCAGACGCGACCGCGCGAGGCCTCGCGGCCTTGGCGTGGGCCGATCCGCGATTTCGAACCACTTCGCGCGCGCGGCCTGACAGCCCGACGGCGGCCTTCCACGCACCACGTTACATTGCGCCCAACTTATTTAGTGGATTCGAGGCTTTGCCGCGTGGATCGACGATGATATCGCCAGCGTAGAGTATACGGTACGTTACTTTGGAAGTCCTGGCTGCGCGGCATAGACCGCGATACGATCGGGCGCCAAGCAGGGATGGAAAGCCATGGACGGCAAGGTCATCGAGGTACAGGCAGCGTGGCGAGAGGGTGCTCACGTCGACGATGCAAAGTATCAAGACATGTACAAGGCGTCGATTTCCGATCCGGACGCCTTCTGGGCGGAGCACGGCAAGCGCATCGACTGGATGACGCCGTTCTCGAAGGTCAAGAACACCAGTTTCGAGCCGGGCAAGGTCTCGATCAAGTGGTTCGAGGATGGCACCACCAATGTCGCCTACAATTGCATCGACCGTCACCTCGAGTCCCGCGGCGACCAGACGGCGATCATCTGGGAGGGCGACAACCCGGACGAGTCCAAGCATATCACCTACCGCGAACTACACGCGCAGGTCTGCCGGATGGCCAACGTGCTGCGCAACCGCGGCGTCGGCAAGGGTGATCGCGTCACGCTCTACATGCCGATGATCCCGGAAGCCGCCTACGCGATGCTTGCCTGCGCACGGCTCGGCGCGATCCATGCCATCGTGTTCGGCGGCTTCTCGCCGGACTCGCTGGCCTCGCGCATTCAGGGCTGCGCCTCGAAGGTTGTGATCACCGCCGACGAGGGTCTGCGCGGCGGCCGCAAGGTGCCGCTGAAGGCCAATGTCGATGAGGCGATCAAGCGCATCGGCACCGATCTGGTCGACCACGTCATCGTCGTGCGCCGCACCGGCAGCCCCATCGCCATGGAGGCCGGCCGCGATGTCTATTACGACGAGGCGGCCGAGCAGGTGACCGACGCATGCCCCGCCGAACCGGTCGAGGCCGAGCATCCGCTATTCATACTCTACACCTCGGGCTCGACCGGCCAGCCGAAGGGTGTGGTTCACACGACAGGCGGCTATCTCGTCTACGCGTCGATGACGCACGAATACGTCTTCGATTACCGCCAGGGCGACGTGTACTGGTGCACGGCCGATGTCGGCTGGGTCACCGGCCACAGCTACATCGTATACGGCCCGCTCGCGAACGGCGCGACGACGCTGATGTTCGAGGGCATCCCGACCTACCCGTCGAATTCCCGCTTCTGGGAAGTGATCGACAAGCACAAGGTCAACATCTTCTATACCGCACCGACCGCGATCCGCTCGCTGATGGGCGGCGGCGAAGGTCCGGTGAAGAAGACCTCGCGGGCCTCGCTGCGGGTGCTGGGCTCGGTCGGCGAGCCGATCAACCCGGAAGCGTGGGAGTGGTACTACAACGTGGTCGGCGACAAGCGCTGCTCGATCGTCGACACGTGGTGGCAGACCGAGACCGGCGGCATCCTGATCACCCCGCTCCCCGGCGCCACGGCCCTCAAGCCCGGCTCGGCGACGCGGCCGTTCTTCGGCGTGAAGCCCGAAATGGTCGATGCCGAGGGCAAGGTCCTGGACGGCCCCTGCGAGGGCAATCTCTGCATCGCGGATTCCTGGCCGGGCCAGATGCGCACCGTCTACGGCGACCACGAGCGGTTCGAGCAGACCTACTTCTCGACCTATACCGGCAAGTACTTCACCGGCGACGGCGCGCGGCGTGATACCGACGGCTATTACTGGATCACCGGCCGGGTCGATGACGTCATCAACGTCTCGGGTCACCGGATGGGCACGGCCGAAGTCGAATCGTCTTTGGTTGCCCATCCGAAAGTCGCCGAGGCGGCGGTCGTCGGCTACCCGCACAACGTCAAGGGCCAGGGCATCTACGCCTACGTGACCCTCAACGACGGCGAGGAGGGTGACGATACGTTGCGCAAGGAACTCGTGACCTGGGTCCGCAAGGATATCGGGCCGATCGCCTCGCCGGATCTCATCCAGTTCGCGCCGGGCCTGCCGAAGACCCGCTCGGGCAAGATCATGCGCCGGATCCTGCGCAAGATCGCCGAGGACGATTTCGGCTCGCTGGGCGACACCTCGACGCTCGCCGAGCCGGCCGTCGTCGAAGACCTGATCGAGAATCGGCAGAACCGCCCCTGATCGGGTCAGCCCTTCGCTGAGCACACGATGAGGCGGATGCCGGTCCGGCGCCCGCCCCCAACAAGAACCACGAAGCAACGCGATGAACCCGAGGGCCGGAGAGCCTTCGCGGGAGGAAACAGTATGACCAGCGGAACGACACTCGGCGCTCGGGGACGCGCAGCGCCCCCGGGATCCGGCACCCTTGCGGCCGATACCGATCCGCAGGTCGCGCGGATCGCCCGCACCCCGGAATTCCAGCAGCTCGTCCAGGAGCGCACCCGGTTCGGCTGGATTCTGACCATCCTGATGCTGGTGGTGTATTTCGGCTTCATCGGCCTGATCGCCTTCGACAAGGCGCTGCTCGCCGTGAAGGTCGGCGGCACGGCCTCGCTCGGCCTGTTCATGGGCGTGTTCGTGATCCTGTTCGCCTTCGCGCTCACCGGCGTGTACGTGGCCCGGGCCAACACCCGGTTCGACGCGCTGAGCGACGCCCTCAAGCGGAGCGTTGGCCGATGAACCGCATCCTCCTCGGCCTGACGCTCGCCACCATCGCGGCGACCGCAGCCTACGCCGCCGGCCCCGATCTCGGCGCCGTGCAGCAATCGGCCACGAACTGGCCGGCCATCGGCATGTTCCTGTTCTTCGTACTGCTGACGCTCGGCATCACCTACAAGGCCGCCAAAGGCACCAAGTCGGCCGCCGATTTCTACGCGGCGGGCGGCGGCATCTCGGCCGGCACGAACGCGCTCGCGATCGCGGGCGACTACATGTCGGCGGCCTCGTTCCTCGGCATCTCGGGCCTGGTCTACACCTCGGGCTTCGACGGGCTGATCTACTCGACGGGCTTCCTGGTCGGCTGGCCGATCGTGCTGTTCCTGATCGCGGAGCGCCTGCGCAACCTCGGCAAGTTCACCTTCGCCGATGTGGCGAGCTTCCGGCTCGACCAGACCTCGATCCGCATCATCTCGGCGGTGGGCACCCTCGTGGTGGTGGCCTTTTACCTGATCGCCCAGATGGTCGGCGCGGGCAAGCTGATCCAGCTCCTGTTCGGCCTGCCCTACCTCTACGCGGTGATCATCGTCGGCGTGCTGATGATCGTCTACGTCGCGTTCGGCGGCATGAAGGCGACCACCTGGGTGCAGGTGATCAAGGCCTGCCTGCTGCTCGGCGGCGCGACCTTCATGGCCGGCGCGGTGCTGTACCGGTACGGCTTCAACCCGGAGACGCTGTTCGCCGCCTCCGTGCAGGTCCATCCGAAGGGCGACGCCATCATGGCGCCGGGCGGTCTGGTGTCGAACCCGATCGAGGCGATCTCGCTCGGCGTCGGCCTGATGTTCGGCACCGCCGGCCTGCCGCATATCCTGATGCGGTTCTTCACGGTCTCGGACGCGCAGGCCGCCCGCAAGTCGGTGTTCTACGCCACCGGCCTGATCGGCTACTTCTACATCCTGACCTTCATCATCGGCTTCGGCGGCATCGCCCTGCTGATGTCGGATCCGAGCTACTACAAGCTCGGCGCGGCCGGCACCTTCGACAAGCTGAAGGACATGATCGGCGGGACCAACATGGTCGCCGTCAACCTCGCCAACGCGATCGGCGGCCCGTACTTCCTGGGCTTCATCTCGGCGGTGGCCTTCGCGACGATCCTCGCGGTCGTCGCCGGCCTGACGCTGGCCGGCGCCTCGGCGATCAGCCACGATCTCTACGCCCAGGTGATCGCCCGCGGGCGCACCACCGACAAGCGCGAGGTCAACCTGTCGAAGATCTCGGCGGTGGTGATCGGCATCGTGGCGATCTTCCTCGGCTACGTGTTCGAGAACCAGAACGTCGCCTTCATGGTCGGGCTCGCCTTCGCGGTGGCGGCGAGCTGCAACTTCCCGGTGCTGTCCATGTCGATCCTGTGGCGGGGCACGACCACCTGGGGCGCGCTGACTGGCGGCCTGGTCGGGCTGCTCGCGGCCGTGATCATGGTGGTGCTGTCGAAGGCCGTGTGGGTGACGACGCTGGGCAACCCGGCGCCGATCTTCCCCTACGACAACCCGGCTTTGTTCTCGATGCCGTTGGCCTTCGCGACGATCTGGGTCGTGTCCCTCATGGACAGGTCCCGCCGGGCCCAGCGCGAGCGGGCAGCGTTCGAGGCGCAGTACGTGCGCTCCGAGACGGGCATCGGGGCATCCGGCGCGCACGCACACTGACTCGACGCCGCCAGAGACGAGTATCGGAGGGCGCGGCCATGGCCGCGCCCTTCCCCGTTTCTGAAGCCGCAGCGCGGCGATCGGCAGGGGCGTGTTGATGGCGGCGATCACGATCGCTTTACCAATTGACCGCAGCCCCACTTCCTATAACGCATAGGTGATCTGCAGCCCGCGCAAGGCGAGGCCGCGCAGCGCATCCCGTGCCCCCGGTGAAACGCCGGCGGGCCGATGGTGGTGGAAAGGTTAGGCCATGGCTGTAGCAACCGCGGTCCCGCGGGCTGGTGAGGTGGCACGACCGATGAGTTCGGCCGAGAAGCGCGTGATCTTCGCGTCCTCGCTCGGCACCGTGTTCGAGTGGTACGATTTCTACCTGTACGGCTCGCTCGCCGCGATCATCGGCGCCCAGTTCTTCTCGGCCTATCCGCCGGCGACCCGGGACATCTTCGCCCTGCTGGCCTTCGCGGCGGGATTCATCGTCCGGCCGTTCGGCGCGCTGGTATTCGGCCGCATCGGCGACCTCGTCGGGCGCAAATACACCTTCCTGATCACGATCCTGATCATGGGCCTGTCGACCTTCATCGTCGGCGTGCTGCCCAACGCGGCCACGATCGGCATCGCGGCGCCGATCATCCTGATCGCGCTTCGGCTCGCGCAGGGACTGGCGCTCGGCGGCGAGTATGGCGGCGCGGCGACCTACGTGGCCGAGCATGCGCCGAACGGCCGGCGCGGCTTCTACACGAGCTGGATCCAGACCACCGCGACGCTCGGCCTGTTCCTGTCGCTTCTGGTGATCCTGGCGACCCGCAGCTTCACGGGCGAGGCCGCCTTCGCCGAGTGGGGCTGGCGCATCCCGTTCCTGGTCTCGGTGCTGCTGCTCGGCATCTCCGTGTGGATCCGGCTCCAGCTCTCGGAATCCCCGGCCTTCAAGAAGATGAAGGACGAGGGCAAGACCTCGAAGGCGCCGCTGACGGAGGCCTTCGGCCAGTGGCGGAACGCGAAGTTCGCCGTCATCGCCCTGTTCGGGCTCGTCGCCGGCCAGGGCGTGGTCTGGTACACGGGCCAGTTCTACGCCCTGTTCTTCCTGCAATCGATCCTCAAGGTCGATGGCTATACGGCGAACCTCCTGATCGCGTGGTCGCTGCTGCTCGGCACCGGCTTCTTCGTGGTGTTCGGCTGGTTGTCCGACAAGATCGGCCGCAAGGTCATCATCCTGGCGGGCTGTGCCATCGCGGCGGCGAGCTTCTTTCCGGTCTTCAAGGGCATCACCTCCGCGGCCAATCCGAAGCTCGAAGCCGCCATCGAATCGGTGAAGGTCACGGTGACGTCCGATCCGGCCGCCTGTGGGACGTTGTTCAATCCGGTCGGAACCCGGGTGTTCAGCGCGCCCTGCGACCTCGCCCGCGACTTCCTGTCGAAATCCTCGGTGCGCTACACGACCGCCGCCGGTGCGGCCGGCCAACCCGCCACGATCCGGGTCAACGACACCGAGATCCCCTACCCGCAGGGCGGCAACGTCGAGGCCAACAAGGCCACGATTGCCGCGCTCCAGGCGGCCGGCTACCCGAAGGCCGGCGACCCGGAGATCGTGAAGATGGCGAACCCGTTCGACATCTTCCGGCCGCAGGTCGCGCAGGTGATCGGCCTGCTGTTCATCCTCGTGCTGTTCGTCACGATGGTCTACGGCCCGATCGCCGCCATGCTGGTGGAGCTGTTCCCGACCCGGATCCGCTACACCTCGATGTCGCTGCCCTACCATATCGGCAACGGCTGGTTCGGGGGCCTGCTGCCGGCCACCGCCTTCGCCATGGTGGCCCAGACCGGCGATATCTACTTCGGCCTCTGGTACCCGATCGTCATTGCCGTCGCGACGGTGATCATCGGGGTCCTGTTCGTACCGGAGACCAAGGATCGCGACATCTTCGCGGACGACTGATTACCCGTATCGGGCCTCGCCCGGACACCACCTTCGCCAGCGACGCCCGGGCCGCACACGCCGCCCGGGCGCTTCTGTTTCGAATCGGTGCCCGGCCAAATCGGATCATCGCTCCTTATGTCGAGCGGCCTCGCGAAAACCGCCGGGCCTGCGTGGCGCGCCTCGAAGACCGACTAATTTACCGGCATCGATTGAATTGATCCAATTTTCGAACTTCAATATGCTCTAGATAAAACATACATCCCGGCAAAATGCTTAGCTCCGGCCGTGAATTTGGCAGAATCATTTAAAAATCTTGCGTATGGACCAGAGCACCTCTCACGGTATTGCGTCCCGTTGACTACGTCTCGGAATTTTAATCTACAATTTCGGGGAACCATGTATGGTCTCCGACCGTAATGGCACGCCCGATCGAAACGTCTTCAGAGTTCAGATGGTGAACCTTGCCTCGACACCGCTCCGCCGCAAACCCGGCAGCAAACCTCCTATTCTACTGGTCCTTTTGTGGCCCTCTGCAACAATCGCCCTATGGTTGCTGATCAACATCTATGCGGGGCATCCGGTCTGGTGGTGGTGACCGGCGGATACGCGGTCAGCTGTCGTGCTGGTAGCCGTTCATGAACGCGCCAAGCAGGTAGCCGGATTGAGGCGCGCCGAGGTAACCGAGTGTGATCAGCGTATGGAGCACATCAAGACCGTAGGTCGTGATGAAGATGGCCGATGCCGTGATCATGATGACGGTCGACGTCATGGCGAGGACGACCACCGTATAGGTTCGGCCGACCAGCCAACCCACTCCGAACAACATCACAGCAACCAGCATCGCGCCACCCAGACCGGATCCGTTCGAGGAGATGCTGCGCGCAATCCTCCTGCATCAGTTCGATCGATGATGACCTGCTGAAGTTCCGACATCAACCCCGTGGTTGATCCAACGACTTATCTGCATTCAACCGTACGACGATGTCCGATTGTACTCGGAAACCTTTATTAGGTAAGCGAATTTTTCAAATTTTATACTTCTGGCAACAAACCAATGCTCGAAACCAGATGACATGCGATCGTCGCGCGGCCGCACGACAATCGATTCGGGCCAACCAATCTCGCGCCATCGTTAATGCGGCGGTGCAGCCTGTCAGTGCCGGAAGTGGCGGTGCCCGGTGAACACCATGGCGAGGCCGGCCGCATCGGCCGCGGCGATCACGTCCGAATCGCGCATGGAGCCGCCGGGCTGGATCACCGCCGTAGCCCCGGCCTCTGCCGCAGCCATCAGTCCATCCGCGAACGGGAAGAACGCGTCCGACGCCACCACGGAGCCCACGGCGAGGCTCTCGGACAGGCCGAGGCGCTTGGCGCCCTCCGCGGCCTTCCAGGCGGCGATCCGCGAGGAATCGACCCGCGACATCTGCCCGGCTCCGATCCCGACCGTCGCACCGCCCTTCACGTACACGATGGCGTTGGACTTCACGTGCTTGGCGACCCGGTAGGCGAAGCGGAGATCGGCGCGTTCCGCCTCGCTCGGCGCGCGCCTGGTGACGACCTGGAGCGGCATGTCGTCGACCACGGCCGCGTCACGGCCCTGGACCAGCAGCCCGCCGGCCAACGACCGCACGACCTCGCCGGAAGCCCTCGGGTCGGGCAAGCCGCCGGCCAGGAGGAGCCGGAGGTTCTTCTTGCCGGCCACGATCGCGGCGGCCTCGGGCGTCGCGTCCGGCGCGATGATCACCTCGGTGAAGATCTCCACGATCTTCGCCGCCGCCTCCGCGTCGAGCGTCCGGTTGAGGGCCACGATGCCGCCGAAGGCCGAGGTCGGATCACAGCTCAGGGCGCGCTCGTAGGCCTCGAGCAGGCTCGCCCCCTCGGCGACGCCGCAAGGGTTGGCGTGCTTGATGATCGCCACTGCGGCGGCGCGGGCGGGATCGAACTCCGCGACGCACTCGTAGGCGGCGTCCGTGTCGTTGAAATTGTTGTAGGACAGCTCCTTGCCCTGGATCTGGCGCGCGGTCGCGACGCCCGAGCGGGGCTTGCCCGGGGCCCGATAGAAGGCCGCAATCTGGTGCGGGTTCTCGCCGTAGCGCAGGCTCTGCCCGAGGCTGCCCCCGAAGGCGCGGAACGGCGCTGCCGCATCGGCACCGAAGCGGCCGGCCATCCAGTTGGCAATGGACGCGTCGTAGGCCGCCGTGCGGGCGAAGGCCTTCTGCGCCAGCCGCCGGCGCAGCGCCGCGTCCAGCGCGCCGTCATGGGCCTCCAACGCGGCGAGTACGGCCGCGTAGTCGGCCACGTCGGTGACGACCGCCACGTCGGCGTGGTTCTTGGCCGCCGCGCGGATCATCGCGGGGCCGCCGACATCGATGTTCTCGATGCAGTCGGCATCCGGCTTGTCGGCCGCGATCGTCGCCTCGAACGGATAGAGATTCACGACGAGCAGGTCGATCGCCCCGATCCCGTGGGCGGCCAGCGCCGCCTGATGCTCCGGATTGTCGCGAATCGCCAGCAGACCACCATGCACCGCCGGATGCAGGGTCTTGACCCGCCCATCCATCATCTCGGGGAAGCCGGTCAGGTCGGCGACCTCGGTCACCGCGAGGCCGGCCTCCTGCAACGCCCGATGGGTGCCCCCGGTCGAGACCAGGGCGATGCCGCGCGCCTGGAGCGCCCGGGCAAAGTCGACGAGTCCGGTCTTGTCGGAGACCGAGAGGAGCGCGCGGGAGACCCGCACCTGATCGTGCGCCATGGTTTCGTGCCGAAAGCGTGAGACTTTTTCGGGCGGTAGCACGGAAACGGCGATCCGGGCCAGCCGCTCGCGCCGAACCGGCGTCCACTGCGGCGGAGCGCGCGCTCGTCAGGCCGGCGAGACGCCCCGCAGCGGCGCCGAGGCGAGGCGCGTGAAACTCCAGCGCACCTCGACATCCTCCGACACGGTCAGGTGGAGCGCGATCTGGTCGGTCCGGCGCGGGCCGGTCAGGCCGGAGAAGTACACGCTCTCCTCCAGGGCGATCTCGGCATTGTCCGCACGGAACTGCCAGATCTCGCCGAGCGCCGAGGTGAGTTCGAGCCCCTCCGGCACCCCGCGCACGGCGATGCCGGGATGCAGGTGGAAGCGGATCGCCACATCCTGGGCGCGGCGGCGCGCGCGGCTCCCGGCCTTGCCCTGGCGCAGGAAGGCGTCCCGACCCTCGACGCGCGCCGCGGTGGCGACAAGCTCCCAGCGCCGTTCGTGGATGATCCCGAAATCCGGGGCGAAGCCGTCGTGCCGGGCCGCCAGCACGACGCGATCGGCATCCTCGGCCCGCTCGGCCGCGACGGCGGTCGGACCGCTCAGGACCACGGCCCCGCGCCTCCGGATCAGCCAATCGGCAACTTGGCGCTCGCCCCACCAGCCGCTGCGCGTCAGGAACCGGCACGAGGAGGCCTGGGCCACGGAGGCCGTGGAATGTGCGGGCGTCGACCGGGCAAGGAGGCGCAGATCCGGCCCGCTCGCCGGCAGGCCGCAATTGACCACGATCCGCTGCGGCCCGCTCGACATCTCGAAGGCGAGGCAGCCCGCCCCGGCATTGACCGAGTACGGCAGCGGCGGGCTCGCGCCGACATCGGCGACGATCACGATTCGGGCGCCCTCCAGCCGCTCGTAGCCGGAATTCGGGGCATGCATCAGCGGCTGGGCGAGGGCGCCGTCGTAGATCAGCAGGGTGGCGAGGTGGTCCGCGTCGGTGGCACCCATGCCGTTGAAATGGCTGAGCGAAGCGTCCGGGTGGCGCAGGAGCCGCAGGAGCGGCAGCATCCGGTCGATCGCGCCCAGGAGCGCCACCGGCGGCTCGACGCTCCGGCTGAGATAGCTCTGGCGCAGCGGCAACAGGTCAAGGAGCAGCTCCATGGCGAAGCGCGGATCGCGCGAGCGATGGCCGCCGTCGGTGAGGATCTGGCGGTCGAGCTCCCGCGAGAGGACCCGGGTCGCCCGCCGGAGGATCGGCTGGATGCCGTCGCAGCATAGGCCCGCGTAGCAGAGCGCGACGGCGGCGTTCAGGCGCCATTGCGGCGGCACGCCCCGCCGCAGATCGCGCTCCAGCTGCTGCGCGTTGCGGGCGATCGCCTTGAGGAAGCTCTGGTAGAACGCGTGGTCTGCGCCCTCCAGCACGAGGGGCGACTGGCACAGGAACGAGATCAGCCGCCGCGCCGCCACCGGGGTCTGGCGGGCGAGTGCCGGATCGCCCCGCCCGGCGATGAAGTCGGCCACGAAGGCGCGGGCATTCGCCCGGGCCAGCGCCGTGTCGGCAGCGCGCAGGTGGCGCAGCCAGCCGAAGCCGTAGAGCTCGTCGGCCCATTCCGGCGAAGGCGGCGCGTAGTCGAACGGCGAGCCGCCGCTCGCCGCGAGCGACCGCCCGGCGAAGACGAACAGCCCCGCGTAGATGTCGTCCGCGAAGGTCGCGTCGGAGGTGCGCAGATCCTGGGGGGCGATCACGAGCCCGGTCACCCGCATCCGGGCGAGGATGTCGGGGGATGCCGTCAGGCTGGCGGCGGCCGCACGGATCGCGCGCGCGGCCTCGCGCGCGACGAGCCGATAGAAGCGCCAGCGGTCAGGCCCCCAAGCCACGCGATCTCCGAGCTGCGCGATCCGACAAGGCCCCACGGCCCTGAGCCCTCGCGGACGAGGATCGGCTGGCACCCGTTACGTAAGGCTAGAGGGGGCCTCTTAACCGCCGGTTTACGCTATGTCATGCCCGTCGCCCCGCGGGCGAGATCTCAGCCCGGCCCCAGCGCCGCCGCGAAGGCGCGCAGGTTCGCGCGCATCATGTCCAGGTAGGTCGCTGCCGGGCCATCGGGTCCAGAGAGCGCATCGGAATAGACCTGGCCGCCGATCCGGGCGCCGCTCTCCCGGGCGATCTGTTCCATCTGGCGGGGATCGCTGATGTTCTCTAGGAACACGGCGGGGATTCGATCCTGGCGGATCTGCCGGATGATCGCCGCCACGTCGCGCGGGCTGGCCTCACTGTCGGTCGAGACGCCCTGGGGCGCCACGAACCGCAGACCGTAAGCCGCCGCGAAGTACCCGAAGGCGTCGTGAGTCGTGATGATCCGGCGCCGCTCCGGCGGGATGCCGTCGATCGTGGCGCGCACGGCCCGCTCCAGGGTGTCGAGCTTGGCGATGTAGGCCGCGGCCGCGTCCCGGTAGGCGTCGGCATGGGCCGGATCGACCTTGGCGAGGCCGTCCCGGATGTTGGCGACGTAGATCCGCACGTTCGCGATGCTCTGCCACGCATGCGGATCGACCGCATGGTCGCCGTGATCGTGCCCGCCCGCTCCATGGGCATGCTCGTCCTGGGCGGAGATCGGCTTCACCCCCGCGGAGGCGACCACCACCGGCGCGCGGGTGCCGGAGGCCCGGATCAACCGGTCGAACCAGCCCTCCAAGCCGAGGCCGTTGACGAACACGATGTCGGCCTCGGCGAGCTTGCGCGCATCGGCCGGAGTCGGGCTGAAGCCGTGGGCATCGGAGTTGGGCCCGACCAGCGTCGCGACGACCACACGCGTGCCGCCGACGGCCCGGACCAGATCGCCCAGGATCGAGAAGCTCGCCACCGCCCGGACCGGGCTCGTCTCCGCCCGGGCTGGCAACGCCAGGCCGAGGGCCAGGATCGCAAAGCCGGTCCATGCGCGGATCGCAATCCGCATCGTTTCCGCCATCCCGCACACGGTCACAGCTCCCACTCACGTCCGCGCAGGCCAGTAGTGTAACAATGTTACATACACAAGCGGGATACACGTCCTGCGTTCGATAGGCATCATCGGGCACCCTGGTGGCGGACCCGCCGGTGCCCCGAGCGTGAGACGGAGGTTTCCATTTTCCGACGTTTGAGAGCCACACTCCTCGTCACCGGTGCCCTCGGCCTTGGGCTGGCTGGCGCGGCAGTGGCTCGCGATCATGGGCCCGACGGGTTCCGCGGGCATGGCCGGTGGAGCGCGCTGAGTCCCGAGGACCGGGCGGCGTTCACGGATGCCCGGATCGCCGCGCTCCATGCCGGCCTGAAGCTCAACGCCGATCAGGAGAAGCTGTGGCCACCGGTGGAATCCGCGATCCGTGATATGGCCAAGCTGCGCCAGCAGCGCCGCGAGGCGATGCGCGACCGGCCGAAATTTGCCGACGATGCCCCCGCAGCCTTGCGGGCCATGGCGGACACCGCGACGGCCCGTGGCGAAGCCCTGCGCAAGCTCGCCGACGCTTCGCAGCCGCTCTACGCCAGCCTGGACCAGGACCAGAAGCGGCGCGCGATGATCCTCGCCCGGCCGATGGGCGGCCATGGGATGCGGGGCGGCCGGCATCACGGCCCCGACGACGAACACGGGCCGCGCGGCGGCGACCGCTGAGCCATAAACCTTGATCCGCGGCGGCGGCGGCGGCAAACCCGCCTCTGCCGCACCTCCTGCCGGAGGGCGGCGCTGATCCGACCCGGTAGGTTTCATGGCGCGCCTTCCCGGCGACACGGCACCCCTCCTCGCCCGACTCTGGCGCACGTGGCTGTACCCGCACCGGGCCACCCTCGCGGTGGTGCTCGTACTGATCGCGCTGGTCGGCGCGTCGACCGGACTCTACCCGGCGCTGATCAAGGCGGCCTTCGACGCTTTCGACCGCAAGGATTCCGTGGCGGTCGCCTACGGACCGCTGGTTGTGATCGTTGTCACGGCCACGCGCGGTTTTGCGCTCTACGGACAGACGGTGCTGACCAACCGGGTCGTCACCCGGGTCGAGGCCGACATGCAGGCGGCTTTGTATGGGCACCTGATCGAGTCCGATCTCGCCCAGCTCGGCCGCGAGAGCCCGGCGGCGCTGACCCAGCGCTTCACCACCGATTTCGCCTTCATCAAGGAGGCGCTGACCCGCATTTCGACGGTGCTGCTGCGCGACATCGCCATGCTGATCGGCCTCGTGGCGGCGTTGCTCTGGATGGATCCGGTGCTGACGCTCGTAGCCGGCCTCACGGTGCCGTTCGTGGCTGGACCGATCGGGCGGATCGGCAGGAAGCTCCGGCGGGTCTCGACCTCGACGCAGGAGCAGATGGGCGCCACCGCCAGCCTGATCTCCGAGAGCCTGCAGGGCGCCCGCGTCGCCAAGACCTACGCGATGGAGCCCTACCTGAAGGGCCGCGCCGCCGAGGCCCTCGACGAGGTGCGCCGCCTCAAGATGAAGGCCGCCAACGCCCGCGGGCGGCTCGATCCGCTGCTCGAGATCGGCGGCGGCATCGCGGTGGCGGGCGTGCTGGTGCTGGTGGGGCAGCGCGTGCTCGCGGGGGAGAAGACGGTCGGCGACTTCACCGGCTACGTGGCGGCCCTGCTGCTCGCGGCGCAGCCCGCCCGGGCGCTGGGAAACCTCAACGCCATCCTGCAGGAGGCGGCCGCCGCGCTGCGGCGCTACTTCGATGTGATGGATGAGGCGCCCACGATCCGCGAGGCGCCCGAGGCCCGGCCACTGATCGTTACGGCCGGTGCGATCCGCTTCGAAGGCGTCCATTTCCGATATCGCCCGGATGCGCCGGCGCTGGAGGGAATCGACCTTGCGGTGCCTGCGGGCTCGGTCACGGCCCTGGTCGGGCGCTCCGGCTCCGGAAAGTCCTCGCTGCTCAATCTCGTCCCGCGTCTCTACGACGTTACCGCCGGACGGGTGACCGTCGACGGACAGGACGTCCGCGCCGTGACGCTGGCTTCGCTGCGCGCGGCGGTGGCGGTGGTCTCGCAGGAGGTCGTGCTGTTCGATGACACGATTGCCGCCAACATCGGCTTCGGCCGGCCCGGTGCCTCCCGGGGCGAGATCGAGGCGGCGGCGCGCGCCGCCGCGGCCCACGGCTTCGTCACCGCCCTGCCGGAGGGCTACGCGTTCCGCGTCGGGCCGGGCGGCGGCCGGCTCTCGGGCGGCGAACGGCAGCGGGTGGCCCTGGCGCGCGCCTTCCTGAAGGACGCGCCGATCCTGCTCCTCGACGAGGCGACCTCGGCCCTCGATTCCGAATCGGAGCGCCTGGTCCAGGAGGCTTTGACCCGGTTGATGCACGGCCGCACCACCCTGGTGATCGCCCATCGCCTCTCGACCGTGCGCGAGGCCGATCAGATCGTCGTGATGGAAGCCGGCCGCGTTATCGAGGCCGGGCGGCACGACACGCTCCTCGCGTCTGGCGGCGCCTACGCACGCCTGCACCGGCTGCAACTCTCCGAGCCCGCGGCAGCGGAGTGATCCGCATGAACGGCGACACCGTCATGCGCCGGCTCCGTAGATTCGCGCGCGAGAGCACGCCATAAGAGCCTCAGCCGATGAGGACCCCACCGTGAGCGACCTGACGTTCGAGATCCAGAGCCACCCCGCCCGCCGGACCGCCGAGGAGCGGGCCGCGCTGATGGCGAATCCCGGCTTCGGCAAGGTGTTCACCGACCACATGGTGGTGGCGCGCTATTCGGCCGGTCGCGGCTGGCACGACGCAACGATCAAGGCCCGTGAGCCGATCCCGCTCGATCCGGCCGCCGCCGTGCTGCACTACGCCCAGGAGATCTTCGAGGGGCTGAAGGCCTATCGGACCGCCGATGGCGGCGCCGCCCTGTTCCGGCCGGACGCCAATGCGCGCCGCTTCCGCCACTCGGCCGAGCGCCTGGCGATTCCGCCCTTTCCGGAAGATACCTTCGTCGAGGCGATGCACAAGCTCGTCGAGATCGATCGCGCCTGGATCCCCGACACGGCGGATGGCAGCCTCTATCTCCGCCCCTTCATGATCGCCACCGAGGCGTTCCTGGGGGTCAAGCCGGCCTCCGAGTACCTGTTCATCACCATCGCGTCGGCGGTGGGCTCGTACTTCAAGGACCCGAACAGCACCGTCACGGTCTGGGTGTCGGAGCACTATACGCGCGCCGCCCCCGGCGGCACCGGCGCGGCCAAGTGCGGCGGCAATTACGCGGCGAGCCTCGCGGCGCAGTCGGAGGCCACCGCGCAGGGCTGCGAGCAGGTGGTGTTCCTCGACGCGGTGGAGCGCCGCTACATCGAGGAACTGGGCGGCATGAACGTGTTCTTCGTGTTCGGCGACGGGACGCTCGTCACGCCCCCACTCTCGGACAGCATCCTGCACGGCATCACGCGCGATTCGGTGCTCGCCCTCGCGCAGGAGGCCGGCCTAACCGTGAAGGAGGAGCCCTACGCGATCGACGCGTGGCGCGCCGACGTCCGGGAGGGTCGCCTGACCGAGGCCTTCGCCTGCGGCACCGCCGCGGTGATCACGCCGATCGGCACCGTGAAGGGCCGCGAGGAGAGCTTCACCATCGGGAACGGCAAGGCCGGGCCGGTGGCCCAGCGGCTGCGGAACCTGCTCGTCGATATCCAGCGGGGCAACACGAATGATGCCCATGGCTGGTTCCAGAAGGTTTTTTGAGACTTCTCAGCCGCTTGCATTGGCAGAGCGTGGATCGAGCTTGCCCAGCCTGCTCACCGGACCTGCCACGCGCCCTCCCTCGCCCCACTGCGGGGGAGGGAGGCCCCCGAAGGGGGTCGGGCCGGGACGACGTCCCGCGAGAGGGGAGCGACGGTGCAGAACCCGGCTCCGCCCTTCAGGCTGGCCGCGCCCTGTCCTGAACCCGGGTTCCCCTCTTGCGGGACTTCGTCCCGGCCCGACC
>NZ_JALNUM010000052.1:0-41084 GCF_026540795.1 Methylobacterium sp. GC_Met_2 | reverse complement strand
ACTTGGCCGACACCTGGGTCCCCGCGGCGTCCCGCGTCCCTCGTGTTGTCTTTCTTGGGCTATGCCCCCGGCGCCAATGGCGGGTGGGGACGATGAGGCGTGTCAGGCACCCACACAGAACCCCGCCCCGCCCCGTCACAGCAGCCCGAGGCCGACCAGTTCCCGCCGCAGGGCCTCGGGCATTTCGGCGAGGTCGCCCGAGGCCGCCGCGCCGAGATCGGCCGGCGCGTCGCCGGCCGCGAGATAGCGCCAGCCCTGGAACGGGCGGTACGGCCGCGGGGCGACCGGAACGAGGCGCGGGTCGAACACCAGCCGGCAGCGCGGAATGCCGTCCTCGCCCGTGAGTGGTTCGATGGCGGTGATCGCCTGCCGGCAGGACAGGGTCCCGCGGATCACCCAGTAGATCGAGCCCTGGCCGGTGATCTCGCGGTGGCGCTTCGGCAGGGTCCGGGTGACGTGGACCGGCGCGGCAGGCCGCCCGTCCCGCTGCGCCTCGGCCCGGTAGCGCGCCTGCCGCGCCTCGAGGTCGGCGATCGAGGCGGGGCCGACGCAGAGCTTGATCAGGTGCAGGGCCACGGGCGGGCGGTCTCGGAGGTCTCGGCGGGGCGCCCCTGATAGGGCATGCGGCGCGGAAGGGGGATGCGGCTTCGCAGATTCGTGATCCGCCGACGGATGTCCGGGGCGATCCCGGGGCTGGTCGCTCAGGCGAACAGCGCCAGCCGCTCCTCCGGCGGCAGCGCATCGATCTCGGCGAGGCTCAGGACCGTTTCCGGTTCGCCCTGCTGGGCCTGACCCCCGTCCGGATCGGGGGGGGCGTCCGCGGCGAACCCGGACCAGTCGAACGCGTTCGCGTCGCCGGCCGGCTCGTCGTCCGAGGCGCTCTCGGCCACGGCGCTTTCGTCTTCCGGGCTCTCGGAGACCGCGTCCTCGGAGACAAACTCCTCGGGCTCGGGCTCGCCGGCGACCGGCAGGAACACCAGATCCTCGTGCAGCGGCAGGCTTCCCGGACGGGCCACCAGGGCGGCGGCCGTGACGGCCGGGACATCCATGCCGATATAGCGGTCGATGTCGCTCTGGCAGAGATCGGACGCGCCGATCTCCGGGGGGCCGGCTTCGGTCAGCGGCGGGACCGGCTCGGCCTCCTCGCCCCAGATCGCGATCATCGCCGACAGGCGATCTTCGAGGTAGCGCAAGGTGTAGACGATCCGGGCGGTGCGCTGCGCGGTGAGGTCCTGGAACGAGCAGGCGGTGTAGATCGCGGTCGCGTGATGGTCGAGGGCGTCGCAGGCCGCCGCGTCGGAGCCCGCCTCGCGCAGGGTCCAGGCCGCCTCCTGGATCGCCTCGGCGGAACCGAGAATGTCGGAGGTCGCCCGCTCGGTCTCGCGCACGATGCCGTCCAGCGCCAGCGACGCCTGGACCAAGTGCGTCTGCTCGTGGTTGGCGGCGCTGATCGCGGCGATCTCGGCCTTGGTCCGGCTGATCGTGTCGGCCATGTCGACGAGGTTGCCGCGCAGGTGTCCGAACGCCTCGTGGCCGCGATCCGCGGTGACGGTCCGCTCCAGGCGGGCGATCGCCCCAAGCAGCATCTCGGTCTCGGCGCCGCGGTTGCGGCGGGTGTGTTCGGCCAGGAACCAGCGCCCGCGCTCGGTGTCCGAGATGGTCGCTTCGATGGCCTCGTACTCGGCCAGCGCGTTCGGGCTCGGTGTTGCGGGACCGGACATGGGTTTCCCTGAACGCGGGCTCGGCGCACGCGGCAATGCGGAATTTGACAGGATCCGTTTAACGGGCGCTTACGGGGCGCCCGCCGCGGGCTTCGTCCGCACGCGCCCCGAAGCCCCCGCCCCGAGCCTCACCTTGCCCCGCCCGTCCGGCCCGGCGCGCCTGTCGCTGCTCTACGCCGTGGTCTTCACCGAGATCGGCATCGCGATGCCGTTCATGCCGCTCTGGCTCGACGCCCTGGGGCTCAATGCCGCGGTGATCGGGGTGCTGCTCGCTCTGCCGATCGCCACCCGGATCGCCGCGACCGCGCCGCTGATGAGCCTGCTCGACCGGGGGCTCGGGCCACGCCGGATGATCCTCGCCGGCAGCCTCGTGCTCAGCCTCACCTATGCGCTGATGCCGGGGGCCGCCGGGATCGGCTGGCCGCTGCTCGCCGTATTGATCGTGCTGAACGCGGTGGCGGGCTCACCCCTGGTGCCATGCATCGACTACCTGACCCTGGCGGCCGTGCGCCGGGACAGCCGCCTCGCCTATTCCCGGATCCGGATGGCGGGCTCCATCGCCTTCCTGCTCGCCAATCTCGCGGGCGGGTTCCTTCTCTCGGCGCTCGGCGGAAAGCTCGCGGTGCCGCTGCTGCTGACCGGCCTCGCGCTGGGGGCCGCTATGGTGGCTTGGCGCAGCCGCTCGGTGACGGGGTTGCCGCACTCCGAAGCCGGGGCCGGCCGGCCGAAGCTGCCTGCGAGCCTCTGGCTCTGCATCGGCGCGGCCGCGGCGATCCAGGCGAGCCACGGGGCGATCTACGGGTTCGGCAGCATCTACTGGACCAGCGCGGGCATCCCGGCCGCCTGGGTCGGGTCGCTCTGGGCGGTCGGCGTGCTCTCGGAGATCGTGCTGTTCGCCGCCATGCCCACCCTGTCGGCCGCGTGGCGCAGCCCGGTGCGGCTCCTGAGCCTCGGCGCTGCCGCCGCGATCCTGCGGGCGGTCGGCATGTTCCTGATCGGCGACCGTCTCGCCGCCCTCGTGCCGCTGCAATGCCTGCACGGGTTGACCTTCGGGGCGACGCAGCTCGGCGCCATGGCGGCGGTCTCGGCCTATGCCCCGGACGGGGCGCGGGGCCGGGCGCAGGGCACGCTCAGCGCGGTCAATGCCAGCATCGCCGTGGTCGCCACCCTGGTAAGCGGCTTCGCCTACCGGGCCGGCGGCCCCCTCGCCTTCCTGCTGATGGCGCCGCTCGCCGCTGCCGGCCTCGGGCTCGCCCTCGCGTCCCGCCATCCGGCAGGGGTGAGGACCGACACGAATCGTCAACCGTAATGTCGACATAACCGCCCGGCAGGGTGGCGCTGCGATCGAGGAGAGAGGGTCTTGCTGAGTCAGGGCACTGTTCCCGCCACCCCGGCGGGTGCATCGGTGCGGGGCCGGCCGGAGGACGGCCGGCTGCAGCTCGACGGCCGCTGGACCGCCGACCAGGCACCCGCCGTCGAGGCCGCGGCCGCGCGCATCGCGGCCTCCGGCCGGGCGGGCCCCGTAGCGCTCGACCTGTCCGGGATCGAGCGCCTCGACACGCTCGGCGCCTGGGTGCTGGAGCGCACCCGCGCGGAGATCGAGCAGGCGGGCGGCACCTTCGCCTATCTCGCTGTCCGGCCGGAGCACCGCACCCTGCTCGGCGAGGTCCGCCTGCGCGAGCCCGAGCCGCCGGCGCCGCGGCGGCATGGCCCGATCGTCGGCGCCCTTGACGCCACCGGCCGCCAGACCGTGCGCGGCGGGCAGGAATTCGTCACCGCCCTTGCCTTCCTGGGCGAGCTGATCGCCGCCTGCGGCCGCGTTGCCCTGCGGCCCGGGACCTTCCGGGGCAACGCCCTGATCAACCAGATCCAGCAGGTGGCGCTGAACGGCACGCCGATCATCGTGCTGATTTCGTTCCTGGTCGGCGGCATCGTCGCCCAGCAGGGGATCTTCCAGCTCCAGCGCTTCGGCGCCCAGACCTTCGTGGTCAACCTGATCGGCCTGCTGATCCTGCGCGAGATGGGCGTGCTGCTCACCTCGATCATGGTGGCCGGCCGCTCCGGCTCGGCGATCACCGCCGAGATCGGCTCCATGCGCATGCGCGAGGAGGTCGATGCTTTGCGCGTCATGGGCCTCGACCCCGTCGAGATCCTGATCGTGCCCCGGGTGCTCGCCCTGATGATCGGCCTGCCGATGCTGACGCTGATCGGCGACATCGCGGCGCTCGCCGGCGGCGGCATCACCGCTATGCTGTATGGCGGGCTGACCCTCGATCAGTTCCTCGCCCGGCTCCAGGCGGCGGTGGGCGTCCACCACGTGATGGTCGGCCTGATCAAGGCGCCGTTCATGGCGCTGATCATCGGGGTGCTCGCTACGATCGAGGGGTTCGCCGTGGAGGGCTCGGCGGAATCCCTCGGCCGCCACGTCACCGCATCGGTGGTGAAGTCCATCTTCATGGTCATCCTCTTGGATGGCCTGTTCGCGGTCTTCTTCGCCGCGATCGATTTTTGAGCCCCGCCCGGTGATCGCCCCAGCCATGAACGTGCACGCCGAAGCGGATCCCGCCCCGATCATCCGCGTGCGCGACGTCGTGGTCGGCTTCCGCGACCGCAACATCCTCAAAGGCCTGAGCCTCGACATCCGGGCCGGTGAGATCCTGGGATTCGTCGGGCCATCGGGCCAGGGCAAGTCGGTGCTGACCCGGACGATCCTCGGTCTCAATCCGAAGCGGGCGGGCACGATCGAGGTGTTCGGCCGTGACGTCGATGAATTGAGCTACGCCGAGCGGCGGCGCATGGAGCAGCGCTGGGGCGTGCTGTTCCAGCAGGGCGCGCTGTTCTCGGCCCTTACCGTCAAGCAGAACATCCAGGTGCCGATGCGCGAGCACCTGAACCTGTCCGAGCGCCTGCTCGACGAGTTCGCCCGGCTCAAGATCGAGATGGTCGGCCTGCAACCCGACGCCGCCGACAAGCTGCCCTCGGAACTGTCTGGCGGCATGATCAAGCGCGCGGCGCTCGCCCGCTCCCTGGCGCTCGATCCCGAGATCCTGTTCCTCGACGAGCCGACCTCGGGCCTCGACCCGATCGGCGCGGGCGAGTTCGACGACCTCGTCTCGACCTTGAAGGAGACGCTGGGGCTGACCGTCTTCATGGTCACCCACGACCTCGACAGCCTCTACACCGCCTGCGACCGCATCGCGGCGCTCGGTGACGGCCAGATCATCGCGGCCGGCACGATCGAGGAGATGCTGGCGAGCGACCATCCCTGGCTGCGCTCGTACTTCCACGGCAAGCGCGCCCGGACCATCGCGACGGGTGGCGCTGCGGCCCATGCCTAAGCGTCGTCCCGACCCAATCCCGCCCCGCTCCCGCCCGGGAGCCGGGGCCAGACGCCCGGCAGGATCCCCGCCGGGCAGACACACAGGCTGAGCGCATGGAAACCCGCGCGAACTACGCCCTGATCGGGGCCTTCACCATCGCCGTCATCCTGGCGGGGTTCGGCACCGTGCTGTGGCTCTCCGGCGGCTCGTCCCGGCAGGTCAGCCAGACGGTGCGGATCGTCTTCTCCGGCTCGGTCGGAGGCCTTTCGCGCGGATCGAGCGTGAACTTCAACGGCATCAAGGTCGGCGAGGTCACCGACATCCGCCTCGCCCCGCAGGATCCGCGCCGGGTGCTGGCCCAGATCAAGGTCGACCCCTCGACCCCGCTTCGGGCCGATACCCGCGCCCGGCTTGATTCGGCGATGCTGACGGGCGTCTCGGTGATCTCGCTCTCCGGCGGCAACGCCGACGCGCCGGTGCTGACCCCGATGGCCAATGGCGAGCCGCCGACTATCTTCGCCGATTCCTCAGACATGCAGGACATGATGGCGCTCGCCCGCCAGGTGGCGCAGCGGGCTGACGACATGCTGGCCCGCCTCGACCGGGTCGTCTCGGCCAACGAGGGAGCGATCAGCCGGTCGCTCGCCAACGTCGATACCTTCTCGAAGACGCTGGCCGATGCCGGTCCGAACATCTCGGCGCTGGTCAAGGCGGTGGACGGAGCGAAGCTCGGCCACGTGATCGACAATGCCGACCGCTTCTCCGCGGCCCTGTCCAAATCGAGCCCCGACATCGAGGGCGCCGTGCACGATGCCCGCTCGCTCGCCGCCAAGCTCAACGCCTCGGCCGACAAGATCGACGCGGTCCTCAACGGCGCCCAGGGCTTCCTCGGCTCGGCTTCCGGCCAGGAGGGCTCCAGCACCTTCGCCGAGATCCGCGCGGCGGCGATCTCGGTGCGCGACGCCGGCAAGGCCTTCCGGGTCATGTCGGAGAATCTCGACAAGCGCACGGCCAGCATCACGACCAATTTTGGCCGCCTGAGCGGCACCGGCCGCCGGGAGGTCGAGGCCCTGTCGGGGGACGGCCAGCGCACGCTCAGCACCCTCAACCGCACCGTGCGCAGCCTGGAGCGCGACCCGAGCCAGGTGATCTTCGGCGGCAAACCATCGTTGCCGGAATACAACGGCGGCCGGTGAAAACGCCGCCCGCCGGGTCGATGTGTCCCGGCGCACGGCACAGATACCAGCGCCGGGTAGTTTTAACGGCATAGCTTATACAACTCCGCCGTTCGTCGGCGGGGTTCCTCAGGTCATGTGTATGGTCCGCTCGTCCCATATCGCCGCTACTGCGCTGCTTGCCGCCCTGCTGTGTGGCTGCGGCGGCGGCGCGGCGCCGCTGACCTTCGATCTCGCGGCCCTGCCTGCGGCCGGGCGGCCGGTGGCGGCCGGCCGTTCGATCGCGGTGTCGGAGCCGGTGGGCATCCAGCCCTTTGAGGCGGACCGGATCATCGTGCGCGAGAGCGGTGGGTCACTCGCCTTCCTGGGCGGTGGGCAATGGGCCGATCGACTGCCGCGGCTGATCCAGTCTCGGATCATCCAGAGCCTCGAGAATTCCGGGCGGCTGCGCTCGGTGAGCCGGCCCGGCGACAAGATCGTGGCCGATTACCAGCTGGTCAGCGAGATCCGCGCCTTCGACGTCCAGTCGGTGACCGGTGAGGCGGTGGTCGACCTAGCGCTCAAGCTGGTGGCTGACGGCACCGGGAAGGTGACCGCCGCGCGGATCTTCGTGGCCCGGGTGCCGGTGGCCAAGATCGACGCCGGCAACGGCGCGCGCGCCCTGGATCAGGCGCTCACCACCGTGCTGGCCGACGTGGTGCGGTGGGTGAATACGGGGCGCTGAGCGCACCTCACTCCATCACGGCGGCCTTCAGGATCACCACCATTGTGGCCCGGGCCGGACCCTCGGTGCAGCGCACGAGGTGGGGGCGATCGCAGCGGTAGCGCAGGGTCTCGCCGGCCCGGGCCCGTTGCACGATGCCGCCGATCTCGACCTCGAACGCCCCTTCGCCGACCGACAGCGATTCTACCGAGCCGCGCTGGTGCGGGTCCGAGTCGAGGACGCCACCGGAATCGGCTGAGACCTCGTACCATTGCAGCCACTCGATCGTCTTCAGCCAGCCGATGATCGCCAGCCGCACCTTCCCATCCTCGGAGACCAGGATCGGCGTATCCGCCCGGGAGGTCTTCTCGATGAACGGCTCCTCGTCGCCCGTCGCCAGGACGCGCTCGATCGACACGTCGAGCGCCTGGGAGAGCCGCCAGATGGTCGCCAGCGTCGGGTTGGTCTCGTTGCGCTCGATCTGGCTGATGATCGACTTGGCCACACCCGACTGCTCGGCGAGTTCCGACAGCGAGAGGTTGTAAGCCTTGCGCAGCCGCTGGATGGTCTTGCCGAGTTGCCCGGAAAGCACCTGCGCGCCCGTCAGCAGGTCGCGCCCGCGCGCCCGGTCTGGCCGTTCCGCCTGATCCTGCATTGTCACCGGCCCGCCCGCGCCGTTCCATTATCCGAACGATCGTGCGCTTCTTCAAACGCAATCGTCGCCCGGTTGCAAGGCGATGGAGATCGCGCTGGCTCTTCGAGCTACGCCCAGAGGCCGTGAAAATGGTGGACCGGCCCGTGGCCCGTGCCGACCTGGAGCCGGTCCGCGGCGCCGAGGGCTGCCGTAAGATAGGTCTTGGCCTCCGCCACCGCGGCCGGCAGCGCAAGGCCGCGGGCCAGACCCGCAGCGATGGCCGACGAGAGGGTGCAGCCGGTACCGTGGGTGTTGGCGGTGGCGATCCGCGGCGCCACCAGGGTCTGAAGGGTGCCGTCCGCCGTGACCAGATGGTCGATGCTGTCGCGCCCCGTCCCGTGTCCGCCCTTGATCAGAACCGCCCGGGCGCCGAGCGCCAGGAGTCGCCGGGCCTGGGCAGCGGCGGTTGCCGGATCCTCGGCCACGGACTCGCCGAGCAGCACCGCGGCCTCCGGCAGGTTGGGGGTGATCAGGTCGGCCTGCGCCAGCAGCCGGTCCCGGAGAGTCGCCACGGCGTCGTCGGCGATCAGCCGGTCGCCGCTCGTGGCGACCATCACGGGGTCGAGGACGACAGGGATTGCCCCGGCATGCCGCGCGAGGCCCTCGGCCACGGCCACGATCACGTCGGTCCGTGACAGCATGCCGATCTTCACGGCGCGCACCGCGAGGTCGGAGAAGACGCTGTCGATCTGTCGAGCGACGAACTCCGCCGGCACGTCGTGGATGCCTTGAACGCCCCGCGTGTTCTGCGCAGTCAGCGCCGTGATCACGCTGGCCCCGTAGACGCCAAGCGCCGAGAAGGTCTTGAGGTCGGCCTGGATGCCGGCGCCCCCGCCTGAATCCGAGCCCGCGATAGTCACGGCGATTGGGGTGGGGTCGCTCATCGCGCCGCGCGCTCCGTCAGGGCGGTGTCGATCCGTGTGCGCAGGTCTTGGGCCCGCTGGCGCACCGGCTCCGCGCCGAACAGGGCGGTGATCACCGCGACCCCATCCGCCCCCGCGGCGACCACGGCGGCGGCGTTCTCCGGGCCGATCCCCGCGATGGCGCCAAGCGGCAGGCCCGCGCCCCGGGCGAGCCGAGCCCGGAAGGCGATGCTGGCGAAGCCGTCGAGGCCGACCGGTGGGTCGGGATTGTCCTTGCTGGTGGTGGCGAAAACGCCGCCGATGCAGGCGTAGTCCACGGGCAGCCGGTACAGTTCATCGGCCTGCGCCGTGGTCTTCACGGTGAGGCCAATGATCGCGCCCAGCCCCAGGAGCCGCCGGGCATCGGCCGGGTGGAGGTCGCTCTGGCCGAGATGCACGCCCTCCGCCCCCGCTGCGAGGGCGAGGTCGACGCGATCGTTAACGAGCACAGGCACCTGCCCACCCACCGCCTCGCGGATCGCCCGGATCCGCGCCAGGGCGGCGCGGGCATTGGGGATGTCCTTCTCACGGTACTGCAACAGCGTGCAGCCCCCCGCGACCGCCTCGGCACCGAGCCGCGCGAGACGGTTGCTGTCGCCGCCGAGTACGCCGACATCGAGGAGGCCGTAGAGCCGCAGGTCGACCGCCTTGCCCCCGGTCTGTGCAGCGTTCGCGCTGGCTGGCATCGGTCTCGCCTGGCCTCCGTCCCCGTCGGCTCGGGGCCGACCCCTTCAGAAGGGTTCTGTTTGGTCAGACGCGGCCGCCTTGGCAAGCGCGCCGTGAAGCGCCTTATTGGAAGCGTCCGCCATGGCCCTGCGCTCCTCGAGCGTCATGCGGCGGCGTTGACGCGCGGTGATCCTGTCCCCCTATAGGCGGGATCCGCCGGGACGCGCTCCGCCGATGCGAGCGCTGGTGTCCGCGGAAACGTTCGGCTTGAGAGCGCATTCGATAGGACGGGTGGTCGAGGGACAATGACGGTTGCCGCGGCGCAGACGGGTGCGCGCGGGGCGCAGGCCCTGCCGGAGCGTTCTTCCGTGGGCCTCGTTGCGGTGATCGTCGCCGCGACTGGGGGAGAGCCGCGCGCGCTGACGATCCGCGTGCCCGATCAGGCGCAGGGCCGCGGCGACGGCCTGCCAGCCGGACCGCTGGTCCCGGAGCACGCAACCCTGGAGCGCGGCCTGCGCGCCTGGGTGGAGCGGCAGACGCATCAGCGCCTCGGCTACGTGGAGCAGCTCTATACCTTCGGTGACCGCGACCGCTCGGGGGCCTCGGAGCAGTCGGGGGTGCATTCGCTGTCGGTGGCCTATCTAGCGCTCGTCCGTGAGGAGCGGCCGGCTGGCCTCGCCGAGGCCGCGTGGCAGAACTGGTACCGCTACCTGCCCTACGAGGATTTCCGTCAGGGGCGCCCGTACCAACTCGACGCGATCGAGGCGCGGCTCGCGGCCTGGGCGGCCGAGCCCGCGGATTGCGCCACCCGCACCCGCCGCTTCGACCGCCTGGGCCTGACCTTCGGCATGAACGGCGGCACCTGGAACGAGGAGCGCGTGCTGGAGCGCTACGAATTGCTGTTCGAGGCCAGGCTGATCCCGGAGGCCGGCGGCAATACCGGCCCGGCGCTTCCGAACGACCCGACCGGCGTGCCTATGGCGTTCGACCACCGGCGGGTTCTGGCTACCGCGATCGGGCGGCTGCGCGGCAAGATCAAGTACCGCCCGGTGGTGTTCGAGCTGATGCCGCCGGAATTCACTCTGCTCCAGCTTCAGCGCACCGTGGAGGCGCTCTCGGGCACGCAGCTGCACAAGCAGAATTTTCGCCGGCTCGTGGCGCAGCAGGGGCTGGTGGAAGAGACCGAGAGCGTCACCAGCGGCGCCGCCGGGCGGCCGGCGCGGCTGGTGCGGTTCCGGCGGGAGGTGCTGCTGGAGCGCCCAGCGCCGGGGTTGCGGCTGCCCTTGCGGCGGGTGGGGTGAGAGAGCCTCATACCTGTGGCCGCAGGCGGAGGCGCCCCGTAGATGCTTGTCCTTCAGCCGACCGCTTTCGCCACCATATCGGGATGCTGCTCGATCACCCGCACGTAGGCAATGGCGACATCCGGCGCGGCGGTCCGCGCCTGCTCCCAGTCGCGCAGCGTACCAATCGGAACCCGGAAGCGGCTGGCGAACTCGGACTGCGACAGGCCGAGCCCGGTCCGCGTCCTGCGGATCAGGCGTGCGCGCTGGCCGCGGGCCACCGCTTCGTCCGTCGCGTCGAAATCCTCGGCATCGGCCGGGTCAGCCGGCAGCGCGATAGACTCGTTCTTCACCCGTGTTGCTCCTTCTCACCGAGATGAAACGGGGCTGGTCCGCCCGCCAGACGAACACACCAGTGAACAGTTTCCCGCCACCAGCCCGACCGCCTTGAACCTTTCCTCTCCGTCGATCTCCCGAATGGAGGGGATGAGCAGATGATGGCCGTCCTCAAAGATCTGGTCACCAAACGCTAGGGACAGCTGGTGCTTCCTGCGATTGGTCGCATCCTGGGCGGGATCAAACCTGTCGGCCGTCATTGAGTGGGATCATACGGAATTTCCGTATGATCATCAGCCGTAGGTCCTACTAACGGCACTGCTATGGGCGCCGCATATTGCCGTGGCCTTCATCAGGCCGTGGCCATCATTCAAGCGGAGGATCGGCGGCCGCCGCCGGGCACCGCAGGAGAGCCCACATGACGACCAAGACCGAAAAGCAGAAAATGCTGTCCGGCGAGCCCTACCGACCGGGCGACCCGGAACTCGCCACTGACGCGCGGCGCGCCCGCGCCTGGATGGTCCGCTACAACGCCACCCTGGCGGCCTCCCCCGACGAGCGCCGCGTCCTCCTGCGCGAACTCCTCGGCTACGTCGGCGAGGGCGCGGTGATCCGCCCGCCGTTCTTCTGCGATTACGGGCAGCACATTTCGGTCGGCGACGGGGTGTTCCTCAACTTCAACTGCGTGATCCTGGACGTCGCCCCGGTCTCCATCGGCGATCTCACCCAGGTTGGCCCCGGTGTGCAGTTCCTCACCGCCGACCATCCGCGCGATCCGGAACTGAGGCGGGCGGGCCTAGAATCTGGCCGGCCCATCATGATTGGGGCGAATGTCTGGATCGGCGGTGGCGCACTGATCCTGCCTGGCGTCACGGTCGGCGACGATGCCATCATCGGCGCGGGCGCCGTCGTTACCCGTGATGTGCCGGCGGGCGTTACTGTCGTCGGCAATCCGGCGCGGCCGCTGCCGCCGGGCTGAGGGCGAGCCTACCCGTAGGTGTGGTCCGCCGCCGGGAAGCGCCCGGCCCGCACTTCCTCCGCGTAGGCCTTCACGGCCTCCTCGATGTGGCTCCGCAGGCTCCCGAACTGGCGCACGAATTTCGGTGTGCGCTCAGAGAGGCCGAGCATGTCCTCCAGCACGAGGATCTGACCGTCGCAGACAGCCGAGGCGCCGATGCCGATCGTGGCCGCCGACACCCGCGGCGAGGTCGCGATCGCCCGCGCCACCGGCTCGACGATGCCCTCCAGTACGATCGCGAAGGCGCCGGCCTCGGAGATCGCCCGGGCATCCTCCAGCAAGCGGCGCTCGTCGTCGGGCGCCCGGCCCTGGACCTTGAAGCCGCCCATCGTGTTCACGGCCTGCGGGGTCAAGCCGATATGGCCCATCACCGGCACGCCGCGCTGGACCAGGAACGCCACCGTCTCGGCGAAATGAGCGCCGCCCTCCAGCTTGATCGCGCCGGCGCCGCTCTCCTTGAGCACCCGGGCGGCGCTGAGGAAGGCCTGCTCCTTGCTCGCCTCGTAGGAGCCGAACGGCATGTCGACCACCACCAGCGCCTTCTCGGTGCCGCGGATCACCGCCTGCGCCTGAAGGATCATCATCTCCAGGGTGACGGGAATGGTCGATTCCATCCCGTGCATGACCATGCCGAGGGAATCGCCCACGAGGATGAAATCGCAATAGGGATCGACGATGCCGGCCGTGTGGGCGTGGTAGGCGGTGAGCGCGATGATTTTGCGCCCCTCGGCCTTGCGCTTGCCGATATCGATCGCCCGGAGCCGGCGGGACTGCACGACCTGCGACATGGTTCATATCCCTTTCGGCGGCGCGTCTCTCCCTCCCCCCCGCAGAGGGGAGAGGGCATGCGCGTCGATGAGGCACGAAAACCCTCTTACACCGGGAGCCGCCGCCGGTCAGCGCCCCGCCTGCGGCTCGGCCCCCGCCTTCCATGCCGGATCGACGTGCAGGCTCGCCGTCTCGTTCTTGTCCTGCCAGCCCTCGACGCCCTCGGGGAACCAGCGCACGCCTGTATATCCCTTCAGCACGAGGCGCTTGCCGGCGTTCCAGCTGCCCCAGCACTCGACATGGCAGAACACCACGACCGGCTTGGCCGTGTCGCCGCCAGTCAGCTCCGCGACCCGCCTATAAAACAACGCTTCCCGCTCGGGGGCCAGGGGCTCGGCACCCGCCTCCGGCATCCAGACCGCCCCGGGGATCGAGGGATGCACCGGCAGCCAGAGCCGTCCGGCTGGAAAGTTCGACGGTTTGCGGTCCGGGGCTGCCACATCGATCAGCACCGGCTTGTTTGGCCCCGCCATCAGAGTGGTGAGGCCATCAGCGTCGATCACGGTGGCGCCCTTCAGGGTCGGCGGCGTGTAGCCCTTCGGCGGCCCGGCATAAAGCCCGTCCGGCTCGGGCACGGCGACCGGAGATTCCGCCGGGGCGGCCGCGAGGCACAGGAGCGCCGCGCAGGACGCCGCGACCCGGACGATCAGGCGCATGTCCCGCATCGCTCAGTTCGTGGGGCTCGGCGGATTGAAGCTGTGCTGCCAGCGTCCGCCCTGGTTGTCGGAGGCCGCGACTTGGATCGGCTTCCCGTCCGGCTTGAACGCAAAGTTGATCACCGGATTGGACGAGATCGAGATGTCGCCCGTCAGGGTGAAGATCGTCTGGTCGCCGGCCGAGACGGTCAGCTTGTCGATGTAGCGCGCCGGCGTGTACTCGCGGGTCACTTGGTTCATCTGCATGCCGGAGAAGTTCGGGTGACGCACCATCAGCGTCGCCTCGACTGGCTTGCCGGGCTGGGTTTCGGCAAACTTCATGCGCATGTCGCCCATGCCCTTCATGGCCTCCTCGTCGCTCATGCCCATCGGGGCCGAACAACCGCCCGACGCCTTCACGAACTGCTTGGCCTCGTAGAGCTTGCCGTCGTGCGTCTCCACCACAGCGTGCATGTCGGTGTAATTGTTGACCCGCACGCGCAGCTTCAACTCGGCCGGATCGGCGGCCGGGCCGAACTCGAAGTGGGCCGCGTAGGGCGCCGGGTTGTCGTCGATGATCAGCGAGACCGCCTTGATCTGCCCGTCCTTGGGCATGGTCAGCGTGATCGGCACCAGGGCGGCGTCGAGCGCCCGGGCCGGCGCCTCGATCTTCACCAGACTGTCGGTCTGGGCGATCTGCCGGTCGCCGAAGATCGACTTGGCGATCTCCTGCCAGCGGGCCGTGCGCTCCTGCTCGGTGTCGGAGGCGCCCGCGGCCCACGCGACGGGGGTGAGCGCCGTCGTGGCCAGAGCGAGGCCGAGGGCGAAGCTTGAAACCGTCTTTCCGATTCTGAACGTCATGGCGTGCCTCCCGATGTGATCAGATATGGTGGTCGCGAAAACCTATTCCCACTCGAGTTCCTGGTAGGCCACGGTGACGTTGCGGCCGTTATAGGTGTCGAACAGGGCCCATTTGTCCCGCTGGTCCCGGGCGACGCTGTCCACCGCCTTGTCGATCGGCACATCTTTGGCGATCGCAGCGCGGGTGCCGTCGCGCAGCGCCGTCAGGTAGCCGGTGAGGTCGGCCAGCGCCGGGGCGAGGTCCACCGCCACCGGCCCGTGGCCCGGCACGGCGCGGGCGGGACCCATGGCCTTCAGGCGCTCGATCTCCGTGAGCCAGCCCTTCAGGCTGCCGTCGAGGGACGGGATCCGGTTCACGAACAGCAGGTCGGCGGGAAACAGCAGGCCGCTGCCGGAATCGATCATCGACAGGTCCGAGGTGGTGTGGGCCGGCCCGTGCGCCGTGAAGGTCAGGCGCCGGTCGCCGAGATCGACCTCCGCGGTGTCGGCGACGCTCATCGTCGGATAGACCACAGGCCCGGTGCGGTCCTCGCCGAGCAGGTCGATCAGGCGGCTGCGGTAGAACTCCCCCCGGGCGGAGAGCGCTTCGGTGAGCTTGGCGTGGCCGATGAACACGGGCTTGTCCGCCACGAAGGCCCCGGCCCCGAACACGTGATCCGGATGGACATGGGTCAGCACCACGTGGGTGACGGGTTTTGGGGTGCGCTTGGCGATCTCGGCGCGCAGCCACTGGCCATCCGCGAGGCTGCCGCCGGATTCCGTCACCAGCACGCCGGTCTTGCCGATCAGGAAGCCGATATTGGCGATGGCGTCGGCATTCTCGGGGCTGGCGTCGGCGATCAGGCCCTTGCGGACGAAGATGCCGGGGCCGACCTCCTCCAGCGTGAACGATTCGGCGGCGCGGCCCAGAGTCGGCAGGCAGCACAGGCACAGGCCGCCGAACAGGGTGCCCCGCCGCGACAGGGCACGGCCGCCCGCGAGCGCCCCCGGTTGGACGGCGGAAGCCGTCATGCCGCATCCTCCTGTTGTTCTTGTCTACCATTAGGTAGGTAGATTTCCGTTCCGTCAAGTGGCACAGAAGGAGCGGGACGGGTGCCGGCCGCACGTTCGTGTGATCCCTGCCCCGGACGAGGCCGTGATGAGAGACACCCGCGCCGAATTGCTGATCCAGGCCGAGGCCCTGGTCCGGGGACGTGGCTATGCCGGGTTCAGCTATGCCGACCTCGCGGAGGCGGTGGGCATCCGCAAGGCCAGCATCCACCACCATTTCCCCAGCAAGGTGGATCTCGGCGCCGCCCTGGTTGCGGCCTATGCGGCTCGCTACGCCGCCGCCCTGGCGGCGATCCGCGCCGATGCGCCGGACGGGCCGGGCCGGATCGAGGCCTATGGCCGGCTCTATCTCGGCGGCGTCGAGCAGGGGCTCGGCTGCCTGTGCGCGGCGCTGGCGATCGAGGGTGAAGCGCTGCCCGAGCGCCTGCGCCGAGACATCGCGGCCTTCTTCGCGGGCCACCTCGTGTGGCTGGAGGAAATATTACGCGCGGGTCAGGCGGACGGCACCGTCCGCGCGGGCACGGATCCGGCGGCGCTGGCCCGCTTCGTCATCGCCACCTTAGAGGGAGCGCTCCTGATGGAACGCCTGTTCGCGAGCCCCGATGCGTTTCGGGGGACGCTGGCGGTGCTGGTCGACGGGCTCAGGGCATGACGCTGTAGGCGATAGCCCCCCTCCCGGCCAACGCACGGGGCCGAACGTTTTCGGTTTACCGATGACGGTGATTGGGGGGGCGGGGTGCGATGGCCCGCTCATCACCCGCTCCGGCCAGTCGGCGGGAGATGTTGGCCGGCCGTTCGCAGACAGGCGGCTTAGGGAACACGGTGCGAAGCGACAGCAGCCCTGTATTCGCGACCGTTTAGGATTGCGGCATACCGGTATTCGCGCGGGCTCATGCCGTGGTGGTGCTTGAAGCGACGCGCGAAGTGGGACTGGCTGATGAAGCCGCATCCGTATGCGAGCGTGCCGATCGGCAGGTGAACGCAGGCCGGATCGGCCAAGCGCGTGGCGGCGACGGCCAAGCGGCGTTCCCAGATCCAGTCGGAAATGTGCTGGCCGCGTTCGTGGAACAGCTCCTGCAACCGGCGCAGCGAAACGCCCACCGCGGCGGCGAGGTGTGGGGGGTCCAGGGCGGTGTCCTGAAGATTGGCCTCGACAAAGGCTTTGGCGCGCTGGACCACGACGCTGCCGTGAATCGGCCGGGGTACGTTCTGCGCCATCCGCTCGGCGAGACTGGCCACGATCAGATCGACGCCGATCGCCGCCATGCGCTCCGCCGCATCGGGTGTCAGCTGGCGACGCACGCGGATCAGCTCGTGGATGAAGCACGTGGTCAATTGGGTGGACGCGAGATCCGCGCTGAGGGACAGTCCCGTATAGAGGCGTGTCGAGCCGAGCACGCGCTCCAGACGTTCACGGGGCAGCTCGAGAAACAGGGCCTGGCTATCCTCATGGGTCGTCAGCACGGAGGGCCGATGGTCGAGCACGACCATATCCCCGGGGCGCTGCACCGCCTCGCGACCGTCCTGAACACTGGTCGACATGCCCGCCACCTTGAACAGCACCACGATCATGCCGGCCCTGTCGTGGCGCCGGGCTGCCGTGGGCGTCGTCTCACACCGCAGCGCGCTCTGCGTCAGGCGCGAGATATGGAGGGGGCCGACTTCGGCGATGTCGAGCTTGCCTCGGAAGGGGCCATCCGCATCGAGACGTTCGACTTCGATGGGGACGAGCCGCTCGCCCAGGAGTTCGCGCCACAGTTTGAAGCCGGTGCTCGGATGGAGACCTTCCGTCGAAAACAGGGATTGCATGGGCGCGGCGTGCAGCGATCGGTTGATGAGGTTCTTATTGAGAGATTTACCGATTTATCGCCTCTAAGTATGGTATTATACATAGAGTCGGTTGAGTATACGATACCAGTTATATTGATGACGGCCAAACGCTGTCGCCGATGGCGGCCTGTGTATCGAATAACCATCTGTCGGAATGCCGACGCAAAGCTTTATTGAAATGTATAAAAATCGACCGATCAACGGGTTGGGGCTTTGGAGCAAGCCGTTGATACTCCGTTTGGCGTCGCCGTTGGAGCGGGTTGAAAGCCCTTCTGGCCGATCTCTCTCAAGGAGTGCAGGTGCCGGCGGACGTCGATGCGAGAAGCTTGCCGCGCCCGCGCGATACCAGTGAGCAGCGACGATCGAGCGAGGCCGCTAATCTGCCTTCGCGCTGAACCGCGCATACCCATCCGCCCGCAGGCGGCAGGCCGGGCAGGTGCCGCAGCCGTAGCCCCAGGGGTGCCGCTGCCCGCGCTCGCCGAGGTAGCAGGTGTGGCTTTCCTCGACGATCAGGTCGACCAGCGCGCGTCCGCCGAGCGTCTCGGCGAGGCCCCAGGTTTGCGCCTTGTCGAGCCACATCAGTGGCGTGTGCAGCACGAACCGGCGCTCCATGCCGAGGTTCAGCGCCACCTGCAAGGCCTTGATCGTGTCGTCCCGGCAATCGGGATAGCCGGAATAGTCGGTCTCGCACATGCCGCCGACCACGTGGCGCAGGCCCCGCCGGTAGGCGAGCGCCGCCGCGAAGGTCAGGAACACGATGTTGCGCCCCGGCACGAAGGTGTTGGGCAGGCCCGAGGCCTCGTAGCCGATCGCGGCTTCCCGGGTGAGCGCCGTCTCGGACACCTGCCCGAGGGCCTCAAGGGCGAGGGTGTGGTCTTCGCCGAGCCGCGGCGCCCAGGCCGGGTTGATCCGCGTCGTGCCGGCCCGCAGGGCCGCGCGCCGGTCGAGCTCGACCCGGTGGCGCTGACCGTAATCGAAGCCCAGGGTCTCGACATGGTCGAACCGGTCGAGCGCCCAGGCGAGGCAGGTGGCCGAATCCTGGCCGCCCGAGAACAGCACCAGCGCTGAGCGATCGCCCGGGATATCAGTCGCCATCGTACTCGGCCCACGACATCGGGGTTTCAGCCACCCGCACGCGGGCGAGCCCCGGCAGATCCGGCCGCAGCCGATGCCAGATCCAGGCCGCGATGTTCTCGGCGGTCGGGTTTTCCAGCCCTTCGATCTCGTTGAGGCAATGGTGGTCGAGGCGGGCGAGCAGGGGGGCGAAGATGCTTTCAATGTCGTAGAAGTCGATCACCCAGCCGGTGTGCAGATCGACGGGGCCGGCCACCGTCAATTCGACCCGGTAGGAATGCCCGTGCATCCGGTGGCAGCGGTGGGTCTCGGGCACGTTCGGCAGCCGGTGGGCCGCCTCGAAGGTGAAGGCCTGGGTGATCTTCATGGGCAGGGTTCGCGGGCTGAGGACGATCGCGCACCCGCCATAACGCCGACGGGCCGTTCCACGCAAAGGCGGTTGGCGCTGGCCCGTGTTGCAGAACCCGCGCCCGTCGAACGGGGCGGGCTGCTGGATCGAACGGTCAGAAGCGGTCGGTCGCTCATCGAGGCGCAAGAGACGACCGTCGACATCGCTGCCGCCGCGCCTTCCCCCTTCCGGGCCAGGGCCTCGAAATCGAGCGACCGATCCGGTCCAAGAAGGATTCAGCGTCGTGGCAGGGGCACGCCGGGCGGCGGGGCCCTTCGCGGCGGGGACCGCCGATTCGGCTATAGATTTTATACAATCACCTGCGGCATAGCGGGCGTTCTGGTTTCGCCGGAGGGCTCGCCGAGAAAGGCCAGCAACGCGGTGGCGACGTGGCCGATATGGTCGATCAGCAGGGCGCAGGCGGCCGAGACATGACCGTTCCGGCAGAGCCGGACCATTTCACGGTGCTCCCGGTCTGCCCGCTCCAGCTCCGCCGCATCGGTCGAGAGCTGCAGGCGGGTGTAGCGGTCGCATTCCGACAGCAGGGAGCCGACGAGGCCGAGCGCACGGGGGCGGTTCGCCCGGCTGTACAGCAGGAGGTGCAACTCCGTGTTGAGCGTCCCCCAACGCGCCGTGGCCCCGTCGCTCAAGGCCGCAGCGTAATCCTCCAAGAGCTTATCCGCCCGATCGAAATCCGCCTCGGTCAACAGCGGCGCGGACAGAGTGAGGAGGCGCGGCTCAAGAGCCGCGCGCAGTTCCAGAGCTTCAGCTGCGTCCGCGGACGAGAGTGGCGCGACCGTCGCGCCTCGATGCGGGTGGATCCGCACCAGACCCTCGGCTTCGAGCTGGAACAGCGCCTCGCGGACAGGGATCCGGCTGGCGCCGAACTCCGCGGCCAACCCGTCCTGGCGCAATTGCGACCCGGCCGGATAGCGCCCGTCGAGGATGCGCCGCCGAATCTCGGACCCGATCGAACCCGCCATGGTCCGGTTCTTCATCGTCTGGCTCCCATCAGGCTCGGGGCTCCATGGGACCCTTGACGGCGGGTCCAACACTTGAAATTGTATAAAATATTGCGGGCATGGGCGCCCGATGACAAGAGGGGTCGACCGCGATGACGCTTCACCGCCGCCAGCTTCTGGCGGGCACCGCCTCGGCGCTCGCCGCCGGTCTCGGCCGCCCGTCCCGCGCCCGGGCCCAGTCCGGTGGCGGCGTGCTGCGCTTCATCCCCTCGACGCCCCTGCCCTCCCTCGATCCGATCGTCGCCACGAGCTACGTCATCCGCAACCACGGCTACCTCGTCTACGATACGTTGTTCGCCACAGACGAGAACTTCCGGATCCAGCCCCAGATGGTCAGTGCGTGGCAGACCGCGCCCGACGGCCTGCGCTGGACCTTCCGTCTCCGGGACGGCCTCAGCTTCCACGACGGGTCTCCCGTCGAGGCGAAGGACTGCATCGCCTCCATCGCGCGCTGGTCCAAGCGGGATGCCTTCGGGCAGACCCTGGCGGGCTTCGTGGAGGGGTACGGCCAGGAGGACGCGCGGACCTTCACCATCAACCTGAAGAAACCCTTCCCCCTGCTCCCGGCAGCTTTGGGCAAGCTGTCGTCCAACGTGCCGTTCATCATGCCGGAGCGCATCGCCCTGCAGGATGCCTCCAAGCCGATCGCCGACGCCATGGGCTCCGGGCCCTGGCGCTTCGAGGCGCGGGAATGGATCCCGGGCCAGAACGCGATCTACACCCGCCACGCCGGTTACCGGCCTCGGGAGGAGGCACCCTCCTGGGCGGCCGGCGGCAAGATCGCGAAGGTCAATCGGATCGAGTGGCTCGCCATCACGGAAGCCTCGGCGGCGGTCGGCGCGATGCTCCAGGGGGCAGTCGACTGGTATGAGCAGCCGGCGATCGACCTGATCCCGATCCTCAAGGGCAAGCCGGGGATCGAGATCCGCAACGTCCCGCTCGGGCTGATCCTGCTGATGCGGTTCAACCACACGCAGCCGCCGTTCAACAATCCCGAGATCCGCCGGGCCGTGATGATGGCCATGCAGCAGGACGACTACATGCAGGCGGTGGTCGGCGACCCGGACTATTACCGGGAGGCCAAGACCTTCTTCACCCCGGGTTCGCCGATGTCGACCGGGGCCGGCGGGGTGGCCGCCATGCAGGCGGACGTCGCCCAGGCCAAGGCGATGCTGGCCAAGGCCGGCTATAAGGGCGAGACGGTCGTGCTGCTGGCCCCGGCCGACCAGCCGATCGCCTACAACCAGTCGCTGGTGACCCAGGACCTGCTCAAGCAACTCGGGATGAACGTCGATCTGGTCTCGACCGACTGGGGCAGCTTCATCGCCCGCCGCGGCAACCGCGGCCCGGTCGATGCCGGGGGCTGGTCGGTCTTCCACACGCTCTGGTCGGGCGCCGACGTGCTGAACCCGGCGCTCCACCCGCTGATCCGGGCCAACGGCCAGGCCGCCTGGTTCGGCTGGCCGGACGATCCGACCCTGGAGAGCCTGCGCAGCGACTGGATCGCCACCGGCGACGAGGCACGCCAGAAGGCGCTGACCGCGCAGATCGAGGAGCGGGCCTTCGCGGTCGTGCCCTACGCCCCGGCCGGTCTCGTGCAGCAGCCGATGGCCATCAGCACGAAGCTCAAGGGCATGGTCATGGCGCCCGTGCAGTTCTTCTGGAACATCGAGAAGACCGCCTGATCGGGGATTCCAAAGGGACGTGTCCCTTTGGTTGGGTTTCGGGGTGAAACCCCGACGAACAGGTGATGCCCCCCGGACGGGGGGCATCACCTCTTTTGCAGGGCTCTGCCCTGCACCCGCCAAAGGACTCGTCCTTTGGAATCCCGGACTTTCCCGGACTCGGCGACGCCCCGGTGGATCAAGTGGTGGGCGCCGCCTGCTTTCCGGACACCCCCGCCTGCGCGAAGGTCGCCATGCCGGTGTGGCAGGCGAGCGCGCCCTTGAGCAGGCCCATCGCCATGCCAGCACCGGACGCCTCCCCGAGCCGCATGCCGAGCGCCAGAAGCGGCACGAGGCCCAGCCGCTCCAGCACCTCCGCGTGGACGCCCTCCGCGGAGACGTGGCCGGCCAGACAATGGTCGAGGGCGCTTGCGTCGGCGGCGTGCAGCACGGCCGCCGCAGCGGTGGCCACGTAGCCGTCGATCACCACCGGGATCCGCTGTAGCCGGGCCGCCAGGATCGCCCCCGCCATGGCGGCGATCTCCCGGCCGCCGAGCCGCGCCAGCACCTGGAGCGGGTCGTCGAGATGGCCGGCATGGTGCGCGAGCGCTGCCTCGACAGCCGCGACCTTGCGGCTGAGGCCGTCGTGATCCACGCCCGTGCCGTGCCCGACCCAATGGGCGGGATCGCCGCCGAACAGGGCGGCGTAGAGGGCCGCCGCCACGGTGGTGTTGCCGATGCCCATCTCGCCGATGCCGAGGCAATCGGTGCCGGCGGCCACCGCCTCCATGCCGAACGCCATGGTGGCGACCGTTGCGCGCTCGTCGAGGGCCGGTCCTTCGGTGATGTCGCCGGTCGGCATGTCGAGGGCGAGGTCGAACACCTTGAAGCCGAGCCCGTAGGCCGCGCAGATCTGGTTGATGGCCGCACCCCCGGCGGCGAAATTGTCGAGCATCTGGCGGTTGACCGCGTCCGGGAAGGCCGAAACCCCCCGGCGGGTCACCCCGTGGCTGCCGGCGAAGACGCAGACCAGCGGCCGGTCGAAGCTCGGCGGCGCCTTACCCTGCCACGCTGCCAGCCACGCCACGAGGTGTTCCAACCGACCGAGGGAGCCCGCGGGCTTGGTCAAAGTCGCGTCCCGGGCGGCCACCGCGTCCTGCGCTTCCCGGTCTGGGCCAGGCATGGCCTTGAGCAGGTTGCGGATGTCGTCGAACGGGCCTGGATCGGGCATGGGCCGATGATTTCCTGTGGGTGCCCGCGGACGGGGGGACGGAGCCGGTTCCAGCCGCGTATACTGGACCTGCGCGCGCCAGACGAGCGAGGCGGCGGGCGGATGCGGGAGACCGCGATGGACAGGCAGACCGGCGGTGAGGCCGACTGGCCCGGGCGCGGCGCCCTCTACGACCTCGCCGGATGCCTGCGCTTCTACTCGCGTTTGCCGGTGCCGCAACTGTCCGGCGAGCCGGATCCGCATCGCAGCCCCGACTTCACCACCCTGCCCCGGATGCTGCCGCTCGCCGGCCTCGTCCTCGCTCTGCCGGCCGCGGTCGTTCTGGCGGGTGCCTGGTGGATCGGGCTCGGGCCGTTCCTGGCCGCCACCCTTGCGGTGGCGACCCTGGTGGTGGCGACCGGCGCGCTGCACGAGGACGGGCTCGCCGATGTCGCCGACGGCTTCGGCGGCGGCGCCACCCTGGAGCGCCGTCTGGAGATCATGCGCGACAGCCGGATCGGCGCCTATGGCGGGGCGGCCCTGGTCCTGTCACTCGCCCTGCGCATCGGCGCCCTGGCGACGCTGCTCGATCGCACCGGCTATGCCGCCGCCACCGCCCTGATCCTGGCCGCTGCCCTGTCGCGGGTCGCCGCCCTGGCGCCGATGGTGCTGCTGGCGCCGGCGCGTCCGGGCGGTCTCTCCGCTTCGGTCGGACGCCCGAGCCGGGCGAGCCTCGCCACCGCCCTCGGCCTCGGTCTGGCGCTGGCGCTGGCCGCTTGTCTCCTCGGCCTGCCGTTCGGCGGGGTGGCGCTGATGATGATGTGCGCTGGCCTCACGGTTTTGAGCTTGACGGCCCTGGCGCGCAAAAAAATCGGCGGCCAGACCGGAGACGTGATCGGCGCCTGCCAGCAGGTCGCCGAGATCGCCGCGCTGGTCGCCCTGGTCGCTGCAGTGGCGAATTAGCGCGCGCGGGGAAGGTCATCACCCGGCCACGATCCGCCCGCCAAGGTTTTTCGATGCCGCCCGCGCCAAAACCCTCCTCGCCCTGCACCCAGGTCTGCGTGCTCGACGCCGCGACCGGCCTCTGCTGCGGCTGTGGCCGAACCCGCGCCGAGATCGCCGCCTGGGGCGGGATGTCGGAGGTCCAGCGCCGCACCGTCATGGCCGGGCTGGAGGCCCGGATGCGCGCGGCTGACCTGATCCCGCCGGAGGGGGCACTGCCGTCATGATCTATCTCGGGCTCGGCGCGATCGCGCTGATCCTCGTCGCCCTGGTTCTCAGCGACGGTAGCGACAGCGTCGGCGGCTTGATCGGGCCCGATCAACTCGCCAGCCTCGCCTGGACGGGGATGATCCTGATCCTGGTGGTGGCCGGGTTCTGGCGGCAGTTCACGGCCCAACTCGGCGCGAACCTGCGGGCGCTGCTCGCCTGGGCGCTCATCGGCCTCGCCCTCGTGATCGGTTACAGCGAGCGCGACCGGATCCAGGGCATCAGTTCCCGGGTGCTCGGCGCAGTGCGGCCCGGAACCGCGACCACACGCGCCGACGGCACCGTCACGATCGTCCGGCGGGCCGACGGCGACTTCCGGGTCGAAGCGGAGGTCAACGGCCGCCCGCAGCCGTTCCTGTTCGACACGGGCGCAAGCAGCGTCGTCCTGACCGCCGAGAACGCCGCCGCGCTCGGCCTCACGCCCGCGGCCTCCCAGTTCACGGCCCGCGTCTCCACCGCCAACGGCCTCACCTATGCGGCGCCCGTTCAGCTCGACTCCCTCGGCGTCGGCACGATCACCGAGCGGCGGGTGAATGCCATGGTGGCCAAGCCCGGCGCACTGTCGGCCAATCTCCTCGGCCAGACCTTCCTGACGCGCCTCTCGGGCTACGAGGTCCGCGGCGACCGCTTGATCCTGAGCCCGCCGTAAGGCCCGTCGCTCAGGCGGCCCGCGCCTCGGGCGCCGCCCGGGATACGAGTGCGACGGCCTCCCGTAGGGTGGCGAGACCGGCGTCGGGCCGCATGCCGTGGGTCGAGAGGTGACGCCGGTAGGCCCGGGCGCCGGGCCGTCCATTGAACAGCCCCAACATGTGCCGGGTCACCGCGTGCAGGCGCTCGCCCTGAGCGAGGATTCCGGCCACGTAGGGCTCGAAGGCTTCGATCGCCGCGAAGGCATCGGCTGCCGGCGCGGGCACGCCGAACACGTCTGGATCGACGCCGAGCAGCAGCGCCGGCTCGGAATAGGCGGCGCGCCCGACCATGACGCCGTCGACCTCCGCGAGGCGCGCCTGCACGGCGTCCAGATCGCGCAGGCCGCCGTTGACCGCGATCGGCAGGCGGGGAAGCCGCTGCTTCAGCCGCGTCGCCCGGCCGTAATCGAGGGGCGGCACATCTCGGTTCTCCTTGGGCGAGAGACCCTGGAGCCAAGCCTTGCGGGCGTGGACGATCAGCCCGTCGACGCCCGCCGCGACCACGGCGTCGGCTAGGGTGTCGAGGGCTGTCTCGGGATCCTGATCGTCGACTCCGATCCGGCACTTCACAGTCACCGGTACGGCGACCGCCGCTTTCATGGCGGCGACGCAGTCGCCCACCAGGGCCGGCTCGCGCATCAGGCAGGCGCCGAAGCGGCCCTCTTGCACCCGGTCCGAGGGGCATCCGACGTTGAGGTTCACCTCGTCATAGCCGAACTCCGCGGCGATCCGCGCCGCCTGCGCCAGCTCCGCCGGGGCCGATCCGCCGAGCTGAACGGCAACCGGATGCTCCACCGCCGAGAAGCCGAGCAGGCGCTCACGCGGCCCGTGCAGAACGGCGCCGGTGGTCACCATCTCGGTGTAGAGCCGCGCGCGGGCCGAGAGCGTCCGATGGAACGCGCGGCAATGGCGATCCGTCCAATCCATCATCGGGGCGACGGAGAAGCGCCATCCATTGAGAGTTCTGGGTTCTTCCGGTCCGCCAATCACTTGCCGTCGCTCTCGTGCTGTATCTCGTCGGGGCTCGACGTACCTCATCGGGCCTCGGATTGATCGGAGTACAGCAATGCTGTAGCCGCTCGCCCCCGTGCTGTACCACCGCGCGCGCGCGCGATGGGAACCATCGTCGAGCGTGTGAGGCAGAACGGGACGACGGGCTATCACGCCCAGATCGTCATCAAAAGGGACGGCGTCGTTCACCGCGAGGCCCGGATCTTTGACCAGCGTGCCACGGTTGCGGCCTGGATCAAGAAGCCCGAGGCGGAACTCGACGCGCGTGGCGCCCTCGCCCAGGCGAAGGTCGAGGATCCGACCTTGGGGCGCGATCCGTCAACGGTCGTCGCTGCCGATGCAGCGGATCATTGCTTTCGCGCTCTAACGCCACCATCGAGGCGGCGCGAGCGGGCGAAGCGGGCCGCGATCTCGCCGTGGTAGTCGCCGAGTTGAACGGCTGGCCGGACAGACCGCCAAGGCCACCGAGAGGCCGCGGCGGGTCACACGAGACCCGCCGCTCTCTGGAAAACCAAAGTCTCAAAAGGGCTGTGTGCCCTGTGGGATCCCGCCGGCCGGCGGTGTCACAGAACCGGCATCGCCCCCGCCACAGTGACGAGCGCCCCCGAGGTGTAGCTGCTCTCGTCCGAGGCCAGCATCACGTAGGCCGAGGCGAGCTCGGCCGGCTGACCGGGGCGGCCGAACGGCACTTGGCTGCCGAACGACGTCACCGCATCCTGGCTCATCCCGGACGGGATGAACGGGGTCCAGATCGGCCCCGGCAGCACGCCGTTCACGCGCACGCCCTTCTCGGCCAGCAGCTGCGCGAGGCTCAGCACCATGTTGCTCAGAGCACCCTTGGTGGCGCTGTAGGCCATGAGCGTCGGCATCGGGTGCTTCGAGTTGACCGAGGAGGTGAAGATCACCGAGGCGCCGGGCTTCATGTGGGGGAGTGCCGCCTTGGTCACGTAGAACGGCCCGAACACGTTCGTGCGGAAATGATCCTCGAAGATCGTATCCTCGATGCTGTCGAGATCCTGGTTCGGCTGCTGGAACGCGCCGTTGTTGACCAGCACGTCCAGGCGTCCGAATGTCTCTACCGTGCGGGCGACGATCTGGCGCCCGTAGGCGGGGTCCTTAAGATCGCCGGGCAGCAGCAGCGCACGCCGGCCCGCCTTCTCGATCCACTGGCTCACCGCCTCCGCATCCGCCTGCTCCTCCGGCAGGTAGGAGATCGCGACATCCGCCCCCTCCCGGGCGAACGCGATCGCGACCGCACGGCCGATGCCGCTGTCGCCGCCGGTGATCAGCGCCACACGGCCGGTGAGCTTGCCCGAACCTTTGTAGCTCTGCTCCCCGTGATCGGGCTCAGGCTCCATGCGGCCGGTCTTGCCGGGGAAGCTCTGCGGCTGCGCCGGGAAGGGCGGGCGGGGATATTTTTGTCGTGGGTCCGTGGTCACGTATCGTCTCCGGTTGAATGCCGGTCCAACCGGATGGCGACAGGGGGTGTTCCGAACCGCGTCGCCGCGCCCGATCCGCCGATGTCGCGGTGGGTGTGCAGGGCGTGCATGCCGACACAGGTCAGCAACAGGCGCCCCCCAGTCTCGGCACCGAGGAGGCGCCACGATGATTGAGTTCCAGCCCGAGGATCGTGCGGCCCGCCTGATCGACCGTGTCCTGCTCGGGGCCGCGATGCTCTCGCTCACCTTCGGTCTGGCCACCGGACTCTGGGGGTTGCTGCAATGAGCCCGCTGCGGCGTCCGGTTGCGGATCGCGACCGGTGATGCGGATCGGCCGCCCGGGGCGGCGCGGATCCGACGGGATCGCGGGCATGCTGATCGGCGCGGGGCTCGTGCTGCTCGCGCTGGCGCTCCTGTTTGTCGGTTTCCCGTGACCGGCCGCTTCGGACCGTGGCCCGGCGATGGCGATCGGCCGTGATGCTGAACCGCGCCCTGCTCGTGGCCGCGCTGCTCGCGGTCGCGGCCTTTCTGATCTACCTGGCCAACCTCGCCCGCGACGCGCTGTCGCCGAACGAGACCTACGCGGCCAGCATCGGACTGACGCTCGACCAGTGCGTCTCGGTGCAGGATGGCCTCGCGCCGGAGGAGGCGCGCGACTACTGCCGGCGACCCGTGCCGAAGCGCCTCTGAACCGGGGCCGCCGGCCCGGATCCACGCATGCGAAACGTCCCGGGCGCGGAGTCTCGGGACGTTCGATCGGATCGGCGCTGGGCGGCCCCGGTGCGGGCTACTCGAGGATCGCGGTACGAAGCCGGCTCGATCTCCGCTCCGACGCGACGCAGCTCAGCTGCCGAACTTGTAGTTCAACCCAACGCGACCGAGCACGCCCTCGTTCTGGAAGCGCGTGACGTAGGCGCCCTGGCCGCGCCCGATCGCCGGCAGCAGAACCGTGCTGTTGCCGAGGTTGTAGTACAGCGCCTCGGCCTTCACGGTGATGGCGTTGGCGTGGACGACATTCACGAAGGAGTCGCTCGGCAGAGCGTACTCGATGCCGCCGCCGGCCGCATAACCGGTATCGATGCGCGAACGGTTGCCGAAGAAGGTCGGCTCGCCCGCAGGCGTCTGGAAGGCGGCCCGGTCCTTGACGGACGCGTAGGCGAAGCCGCCGGTTCCGTAGACCAGGACGCGATCGAAGGCGTAGCCGACGCGGCCGCGCACGGTACCCAGGAAGTCGCCCGCCTGCCGATAGGTGCTGATGCCGCCGAACTGGCCGACGACGCGGCGGGTGCGGTTCAGGTCCGTATAGCTTGCGTCGGTCTCGACGCCGACCACGAAGCCCGAGCCGGGGGTGAACTGATAATTATAGCCGAGCTGCCCACCGCCGGTGAAACCGTCCTGCGGCAGCGGGAGGGCGGCCGGACGGTTCCCGATGCGGACGCCATCGTTACCCGGGAAGACGCCCGCCGTCCGCACCGTATCCTGGGTCGTCGTGATGTAGCCGGCGTTGACGCCGAAATACGTGCCCGTCCACGTGAAGATCGGCACGGGGATCGGCGCCGGCGGGAGCGCGCGGCGGGGCAGATCGGCAGCCGAGGCCGCAGCCGTCAAGGTTGCGAAGGCTGCCGCGGAGACAATGAGCTTGTTCATAGGAACCGTTCCAGGATGAAGACCCTGAGGCGGATGTAACAATGGCCCATCCTGGGCGCTGTGATTGAACTGCAACAGTTCATTTCATAGCATATTCATTAAATATCTGTGCGATATTTGGATATGTAACTATTTTTACTGGGTCAAATTCAGTTATTCATGCATCGGACCGCGATTTTTGTGTCCTGTAAAATCGACATCGATTTAGAAAAACGACCTCGGCATGCGGGTGGGATTTGCTGCTTACGCGGCGCCTCGTCCGTCCCGCGGAGCAATGGCGGGGCACGATCGGGCGCCGTCCCCGGCCGCTGGCTTCGCCGCGACGGCCCCGCGCCGCCGCCTCGTCCGCGCTGGTGGCCTGTCTCTAATGGTCGTGTCCGCAGCCCGGGCCATGAACGTGGCCGTGGTCATGCGTGTGACCGCGATCATGCGTGTGACCGTGATGGTCGTGGTCATGCGCATGGTCGTGGGTTTCGTGGGCGTGGCCGTGATGATCATGGTCCTGGTGGTCGTGGCCATGATCGTGCCCGTGATGGTCGTGCCCGTGATCGTGCCCGCAGGTGCTGTGATCGTGGGCCGTGCGCTCAGGTCGGAAGGGCCGCGAGACCGGGCTGGCGAGGCAACCCTGGCCCCGCACCAACTCGGCCGCGGCGGCGGTCGCCGGGACATAGAGCGCGTCCGCGGCGATCTCGGCGGGCACGTGGCTGCTGCCGAGCTGCCAAGCGAGGCGCATCAGCCGGGCCGGATTCTCGGCGCGCACCTCGAACAGATCCTGCGCGGCGGCCCGCACCGCCACGAGGCGACCGTCGTCGAGGCGCAGCGCATCGCCGTCGTCGAGGTCCGCGGCCTTCGTGAGCGCCACCGTGAAATCGAGCCCGCCCTCGGCGACCAGGGTCTCGGGCAGCGCGGACCGGCCTGCATGGTCGAGGCTCACGGTGTCGGCGACGCGGTCGGCGCGCACCGCGGCCCGGCGGACGATCGTGGTGGCTGTGGGCATGGGACCCTCCGACATGGTGCCGCGGCCCCCGGTCAGGGGGCCGTCTGAGGCGTGAGGCATAGGGCGAGACGGGAACCGGGCGCAACTCCGGTCGCGCGCCGATGGAACCTTAGCCGTAGGGTCGCGATTGCATTGCTGCTAAGCTCGGGGCGATCCGCCACGATCACGGCCATTGGCCGGACCGGCTGCACAGACCGGACGCACAAGGGAGTTCTGGGGACCATGAAGAAGCTCACTGCCGCCGCCCTCGCCACCATCGCCGCCCTGTCGCTCGGCGCCTGCAACACCCCCGAGGACCGGGCGCTCGGCGGCGCCGGCCTCGGTGCGCTCACCGGCGCGGCGATCGGCGCAGCCGCGACGGGTCGCGCGGGCGGCGCGCTCGCCGGCGCGGCGATCGGCGGTGCCGGTGGCGCCATCGTGGGCGCCTCGACCGCGCCGCGCTGCCCCTACGGCACTTATCGCGACGCCTACGGCAACATCTACTGCCGCTGAGCCAAAGCGGGGCCGGGCTATGGCCCGGCCCTTCCGTACGGCTTGAGGAGCGTTTATTCCGGCGCTGAGCCGGGGCGTCCCGGTGCCGGACCTACGCCGCCTCCGATGACCGCACCGCGTCCACGATTCGCCCCTGAACCGGGTCGCCTATGACGTCGGCGGCCGCATCTCAGGGCGTGTGGGGCAAGATCGGCGGCGCAGGCCTAGGCCTCGCGATCGGTGGTCCCCTCGGGGCGCTGGTCGGGGGAGTCGCGGGCCATTTTCTGCTGGACCGCGTCGGCGCGCCCTTCGGACGGACCCCGCGCGACGTGGTGTTCACCACCGGCCTCGTGGCTTTGGCCGCGAAGATGGCCAAGTCCGACGGCGTTGTGCTGCCCTCCGAGGTCGAGGCCTTCGGCCGGGTCGTGCAGGTGGAGCCCGCCGCGCGTGCGGGCGTCGAGCGCCTGTTCGATCTGGCGAAGAAGACCACGAACGGCTTCGAGGCCTATGCGCGCCAGCTCGCCACGACCTTCGGCGACGAGCCGGCCCTTCTCGAGGACGTGCTCGACGGCCTGTTCCAGATCGCGGGCGCCGACGGGGCGCTCCACGAGGCGGAGGAGCGCTACCTCCGCGCCGTCTCCAGCATCTTCGGCTTCGACGAGGCCGCGTTCCGGCGCATCGCCGCCCGGCACGTGCGGTTGCCGGACGATCCCTACGCCGTCCTCGGCCTCGACCGGGACGCCGACGATGCCGGCCTGAAAGCCCGCCACCGGGCGCTCGTGGCCGAGCATCATCCGGACCGGGCGCTGGCCCGCGGCCTGCCCACGGAGGCGGTGGCGATCGCCACGCGGCGGCTTGCGGCAATCAACGCCGCGTACGATCGGATCGTGGAGGAGCGAGGCCTGCGGTGAGCGTCCGCCGTCTTCAAGCTTTTGGATCCGCGCAACTGCCCTTCAACGCGATGATGGGTTCGCGGACGGGCTTCTGACCGGGTGCAACGACGGTGTTGCGATCTGGCGCGATGAACCAAAGCACGTGTAGCGCATCGATCCGCCGCGTCTTGACGAACCGCAGATGATTTATACCGACACATTCTGCTCAGTGGCAAGAGGGCGTCGAGGCCAGAAAGGCTGGTCGATTGTCCCATGACAATCCGTATGTGGTCGGCTCTCAGCAAAGTCCCGATTGGCTGGATGGCTTTACTTGCGACGTGCTGGAGCAGAACGTGGATCGTCCGGAGCCGGGCGAGGGCCAGTTCCCCACAGAGACCGGCCGGGCCCGCTTGCGCCGGCTGGGAGTCCCTTCAAGAGCCGTGGGGTCTACAGGGTGGACGCGCCGGGGTCGGATCCGCTGAACATGCTGCATGCTGGTCCGGGGCGCCGTCCGGATCGCCATCAAGGGTCGGACGGTCCGGTGCCTCCCGGCGTGAACCGTGGCACAAGCGCGCCATGACGCTGACCCCAGACAGCCCCCTCGCCCGCCGCGTCGCCCCTTCGCCGAACCATGGCGAGCGCCGGGGCAGCCGTCCCGACATGCTGATCCTGCACTACACCGGCATGGAGAGCGGAGCCGCTGCCCTGGCACGGTTGCGCGACCCGCTGAGCGAGGTCTCGGCCCATTACCTCGTGTTCGAGGATGGCGGCATCGTCCAGCTGGTGCCGGAGGCGCGCCGAGCGTGGCATGCGGGTGCGGGCACGTGGAAGGGTGAGACCGACATCAACTCCTGTTCCGTCGGTATCGAGATCGTCCATCCCGGCCATGCTGGTGGGCTACCGCCCTACCCGGAGGCGCAGGTCGCAGCCGTGATCGCATTGGCGCAGGACATCCTCGGCCGATGGCCGATCCCGCCGGAGCGGGTGCTCGCCCATTCCGACGTGGCACCCGAGCGCAAGGAGGATCCGGGCGAGACCTTCCCCTGGGACCGGCTCGCGGCGGCAGGAATCGGCCACCACGTGCCACCTGCCACCCTCCGGGACGGCCGCTTTTTCGCCCAGGGCGATGCCGGCCAACCCGTCGAGGCTCTGCAGGCGATGTTCGCCCTCTACGGCTACGATCTGCCGGTCACCGGCCTGTTCGACGCACGCACCCGGGCCGTGGTCACTGCGTTCCAGCGCCATTTCCGGCAGGCGCGGGTGGACGGCGTGGCCGACGCCTCGACCATCACGACCCTGCGCGATCTCATCGCGGCCTTGCCGACGCGGGGCTGATGGTCGCCGGGATACCTGGGCTCTGCCCTGGACCCGCGAAAGGACCCGGTCCTTTCGAAACCTGATGTCAGGCCCGGTGCGCGTTCGCCTCTCGGGGTGCCGGGCCCGTCACCGCCTTCGGCGCGTCGGTCCGGGTCCGCCACAGGCTGTAGGCGACGCCGGCCGCCAGGAAGGTGAGCGTCACCACTAGCGAGACCCACGGCTGGACCGTGATGAGCCCGAACGTGTCGGCAACCACGATCTTGGTGCCGATGAAGATCAGGATGAAGGCCAGCGCCGTCTTGAGATAGGCGAAGCGGTCCACCATCGCGGCGAGCGCGAAGTAGAGGGCGCGCAGGCCTAAGATCGCGAAGATGTTGGAGGTGTAAACCACGAAGGTGTCGGTGGTGATCGCGAAGATCGCCGGCACGCTGTCGACCGCGAAGATCACGTCGGCGCCGTTGACCAGCACCAGGGCCAGCGCCAGCGGCGTGAACCACACGGCGACCTTGCCGGTCTTGGGATCGGTCATGCGGATCGCGAAGCGCTGGCCGTGCAGGGCCGGCGTGACCCGGAAGGTCTTCTTGAACCAGCGCACCACGGCGCTGTTCTGGAAGTCGCCCTCATCCTCAGCCCCCGAGAACAGGATCTTCAGGCCGGCATAGATCAGGAAGGCGGCGAACAGCGAGAGCACCCAGTGCACCTGATGCACCAGGGCGGCGCCGAGCCCGATCATCAGGCCCCGCAACAGCACCGCCGCCAGGATGCCCCAGAGCAGGACCCGGTGCTGGGCGGCGCGGGGAATGCCGAGTGCCGCAAGGATCATCGCGATGACGAAGACGTTGTCCATCGACAGCGACTTCTCGACCACGAGGCCGGTGACGTATTCCTCGCCGGCCTGGGGCCCGAGATACCACCAGATCCAGCCGCCGAAGGCGAGGCCGAGGGCGAGGTAGAAGCCGGTGAGCAGGAGGCTCTCCCGGACGCCGATCTCGTGCTCCTTGTCCCGGTGCAGGAGACCGAGATCGAAGGCGAGCAGGCACGCGATCAGGACGTGGAACCCCAGCCACATCCACAACGGCTTGCCCAGCCATTCGACGGTGAGAACGTCCATCATACGCGGGACCTGATGCTGATTCCGAAAGGAAAGCATCGGCTCCGACATCACGGGCGCTGAACAGCGCCCGCCAGAGGGGCCCGCAGCCGATGGGTTCGAGTTAAGCGGTGATCCGGGCGAATCAAGGGCAACGCGCCTTAGCCACGGGCCTGCCGCCGCCGATACTCCGCGGGTGTCGTGCCGACCCGCCGCTGGAAAGCGCGTCGGAAGGTGTCGGCGTCTTTGAACCCGCAGGCCCCCGCGACCTGCTTCAGGGCGATTCCGTCCGTCTCCAGGAGGCGGCGGCCGGCCTCGATCCGCACGGTCTCGACATAGGCGGCCGGGGTCAGGCCGGTCTCGGCCCGGAACAGGCGCGCGAAGTGGCGTGGGCTCATCCCGGCCCGCCCGGCGAGCTGATCGACGCCGTGATCTCCCGCCGGGTGGGCGGCGACCCAGCGCTGCACCTCCTGGAGGGCCGAGCGGCCGGAAGGGGCGCTGACGCCGCGGCGGCTGAACTGCATTTGGCCCCCGCCGCGCTTGAAGAACATCACGAGCTGGGCCGCCACGAGACGGGCGATCTCGGGCCCCTCGTCCTCCTCCACGAGCGCCAGCGCGAGGTCGAGCCCGGCCGTGACGCCGGCCGCGGTCCGGAGCTTCCCGTCGAACAGGCAGATCGCGTCGGGCTCGACCCGTGCCTGAGGGTAGCGCGCGGCCAGCTTGTCCGCGACGGCCCAGTGCGTCGTGACCCGGCGGCCGTCGAGGAGGCCGGCCTGCCCGAGGAGGAAGGCCCCGCTGCAGACCGAGCCGTAGCGTCGGCACCGCGCCGCCGTTCGACTGAGCCACGCGAGGAGATCGAGCCCAAATGCCGCATCATGGATCCGCGGCGCGCCGGCGACGAGGAGCGTGTCGAAGGCCACATCTGCGGGGGCGACCAGATCCGGCAGCAGGCGCCGGCCCGACGAGGTCGTGATCGGTCCGGCTTCCGTCCCGACGAGCGCGAGGCCGTAGGCCGCGCGACCGCTCTGCACGTTCGCCTCGGCGAAGACATCGAGCGGCCCGGCCACGTCGAGGAGCTGGACATCGGGCAGGGCGAGCAGCGCGATCGATCGGGGCGACATGGGGACTCCGTGGCCGACGGTGCCAGCATCTTGGCAGAGATCGTCGTCTCAAGGCGATTGATGCCAAGCCGGCTGCCTCGTAGCTCGAAGCGGTCCTCAGCGCAAAGGAGCCCATCCATGAGTTTCCGGTCCGAAGCCGCCCTCCCCGACAGCACGCTGGCCCGTGCGATCACCGAATTTGTCCGCGACAGCGAGACCGAGCTGCTCTTCAACCATTCGAGCCGGGTCTATCAGTTCGGTGCCCTCGCCGGGATCAAGCGCGGCCTGACCTTCGACCGAGAGTTGCTCTACGCGGGCGCTATGTTCCACGATCTCGGCCTGATGCCGGATCACAGCAGTGCCACGGAGCGCTTCGAGGTGGACGGCGCCAATGCCGCTCGCGATTTCCTCAAGGCCCACGGGGTGCCGGAAGCGGACGTCACTACGGTCTGGACCGCCATCGCGCTCCACACCACACCCGGCATCCCGGTCCACATGCATCCGGTGGTTGCGCTGGTGACGGCCGGTGTCGAGATGGATGTGCTGGGCCTGACCTACGGGCAGTATTCCGATGCCGAGCGCGAGATGGTCGTCTCGGCTTATCCCCGCACGCCGGACTTCAAGGAGGACATCATCCAGGCTTTCTACGACGGCATCCGGCACAAGCCGGACACCACCTTCGGCAACGTGAAGGCCGACGTGATCGCCGACAAGGACCCGAGCTTCCGCAGGGGCAACTTCTGCAGCGTGATCCGGGCTTCACGCTGGCCCGGCGGCGCGCATGAGCTCGGCTGCGGCTGCGGCCAGCACGCTTGAGGCGTATCCGCGTGTGACGCTCAGGTCGACGTCTCCGGCGCGCCGCTCATCTTGGGCGTTCCCTGCCCACCAAGCGGGCGCTCCTCCATGAGCGCCAGGAACCCGAACGCCGCCAGCAGGCCCAGGCAGGCAGCCACGAACACGTACCGGAAGGTCAGGGCGAGCTGCGCCGGGTCGGCGCCGCGGATCAGGCTCTCCATGTCATGGCCCCCGGCCCCGCCCGTGGCGCCGCCGAGCACGATCGTGCCGAACGCCGCCACGATCAGCGCACCGCCCAGCGACCGGAAGAAATTCATCGCCGCGGTGGCGATGCCGAGCTGATGGCGGGCCACGGCGTTCTGGATCGCGATGGTCGACAGCGGCAGGATCGTCCCGATCCCCATGGAGAGCAGCGCGAACAGCACCTCCATCAGCCAGAAGGGTAGCGCCCGCCCCTGCCACGCGATGACGGCGCAGCAGGCGAGGCTGACGCTCATCATGGCAAGCGGCAGGCGCTTGTAGTGCCGGAAATAGATCATCGACCGGCCCGACAGGGTCGCGCCCGTCACGGTACCGACCATCAGCGGCACCAGCGCGACGCCGGACTCGCTCGCCGAGAGGCCGATCACCCCTTCAAGGAAGATCGGCACGTAGATGGTCAGCCCGATGAAGGTGCCCATGGCGAAGCAGGCCGACAGTGTCGCGCTGTAGACCACTTGGTTGCGCAGCACCTCGGTGGGGATCAGCGGCTCTGCCGCCGTGGCGAGCCGGGCTGCGAAGCCGCCGCAGAGCACCAGGGCCAGGGCGAGGAGGCCCAGCACCGGCGCCGAGCCCCAGGGATAGCGCACGCCGCCCCAGCTCAGGGCGAGCAACAGGGTGATCGAGCCCGCGACCATCAGAGCGGCCCCGGGCCAGTCGAGCCGATGCCGGCGGTCGTGGCGCGGCAGCCGCTTCAGGTTGGCGTTGGTCAGCACGAAAGCGAGGACGCCGATTGGCAGATTGATCCAGAAGATCAGCGACCAGTGCAGGTGCTGGGCGAAGAACCCCCCGAGCAGCGGCCCCGCCACCGAAGCCGTCACGAACACCCCCGCGATGATAACCTGATAGCGCGCCCGTTCCTTGGGCGACATGATGTCGGCCAGGATGATCTGGGCGAGCGCGATCAGCCCGCCGCCGCCGATGCCCTGGAGGCCCCGGGCCAGCGCCAGCGTCACCATCGTGGGGGCCAGCGCGCAGGCGAGCGATCCGATCACGAAGGTCGCGATGGCGATCAGCAGCATGATCCGCCGGCCGTGGATGTCGGAGAGTTTGCCGTAGAGCGGCGTCACCGCCGTGGAGGCCAGCAGGTAGGCGGTGACGATCCAGGGGAGATTGGCCGCGTCGCCCAAAGCCAGCCCGATGGTCGGCATCGCGGTCGCCACGATGGTCTGGTCCAGGGCGGCGAGCAGCATCGCGGTCATCAGGCCGTAGACGATCGCGCGGATCTCGCCGGAGCCGAGCTGGGCCTGTGGGGCGGGGATGCTCGGGGTCCCGGTGATGGCGACGGGGCTGGCCACGTGTCTGAGCCTCTGCGGTTCGGGGTAGCTCGGCCGAGCCTGGCGCGTCGATCGCGGCAGCTTCGAGGACGGAGGAGAATTTTTTTCTGCAGGTCCGGGTCCCGACGCGGCTCGAGCTCAGTCTGCCCAACCCGGCCCGCCCAACCCGACCTGCCCAACTCGACCTGCCCTTGACAGGACGGGGCCGCCTGCCGCTCTCCCGAAGGATGCCGCAGGACAGGGACGAAATCGCCATCGTGGGCGGCGGGCCTGCCGGGCTCGCAGCGGCCGAGGTGCTGGGCGAGGCCGGCCGCGCCGTCACGGTCTACGAGCGGATGCCCTCAGTCGCCCGCAAGCTGCTGATCGCCGGGCGGGGCGGCCTCAACATCACCCACAGCGAGGCGCGGGCGGACTTCCTCGGCCGCTACCATCCGCAAGGGTATCTCGACGCCGCCATCGCGGCTTTCCCGCCCGAGGCCCTGCGGGACTGGTGCGCGGACCTCGGCGAGCCGACCTTCGTCGGATCGAGCGGGCGCGTCTTCCCGCAGAGCTTCAAGGCCTCGCCCCTGCTGCGGGGCTGGCTCGCGCGGCTCGACCGCCTCGGCGTCCGGATCCGGACCCGGCACCGGCTCACGGCCCTGGGCGCGGCGCTGACGATCGAGGCCCCGGACGGCCCCCTCGAAATCCGGCCCCGGGCAACACTTCTGGCGCTCGGCGGGGCGAGCTGGCCGCGGCTCGGCTCGGACGGGCGCTGGGTGCCGCTCCTCGAGGGGCTCGGCGTGGCGGTGTCGCCGCTGCGCCCGGCCAATGTCGGCTTCGCGGTGGCGTGGTCCGACCTGTTCCGGCAGCGCTTCGTCGGCGCGCCGCTGAAGCGGGTGGCGCTCGCCTGCGACGGCGCCACGGCGCGCGGCGAGGCCGTGGTCACGCAAACTGGTCTCGAGGGCGGGGCGGTCTACGCCCTGTCCCGCATCCTACGCGAGGCGATCGCCGCCCGAGGGAGTGCCGAACTCGTCCTCGACCTGCGCCCCGACCTGACCCGGGACGCCCTCGCCCGCCGCCTGTCCGGTGCCCGGCCCGGCGATACGGTCGCGACCCGGCTGCGCAAGGCTGCCGGGCTTCCGCCCGTGGCGGCGGGCCTTCTGCGCGAGGCGGCCGGCGCCGCCCTCCCGGCCGATCCTGGGACGCTCGCCGGGCTGATCAAGGCGGCGCCGTTGGCTCTCACCGCCCCGGCGCCGATCGAGCGGGCGATCTCGACGGCGGGCGGGGTCCGGCTCGACGCAATCGACGGGCGATCGATGCTGCGCGCCCGTTCGGGCCTGTTCCTGGCCGGCGAGATGCTGGACTGGGAGGCGCCGACCGGTGGCTACCTGCTCCAGGGCTCCATCGCGGGCGGCCGGGCGACGGCCGCCGGGATGCTCGACTGGCTGGCCGAGACCGGCGGCTGATGTCGGTGACCTACGGCCGCGTGCAGAAGCCCACGATTCCCGTGGCCTCCGCCGGGCAGGCGGCGCCCTCCCCGTCATAGGTCGGCGTGCCGGCCTTGAGGCAATGGGCGGTAACCAGCGTCTCCCCGGTCTCGCAGGTCACGGTGCAGCCGCCCGCGCAGTCGGACTTGCGCACCGGCCGCAGGACGGCGCTGGCGCCGGCCTCACCCCGCGCTCCTGTGCCGCCTGGCGTTCCAGACTGACCCCTCGGCCCCGGAGCGCCCTGGAGCCCGGAAATCCCTGTCTCGCCCGGTTCGCCCTTCGGGCCGGGTGCGCCCTGCGGCCCAGCCGGACCCTGGGGACCGGCTTCGCCCCGGGGCCCCCCCTCGCCCTGGGGACCTTGATCGCCCTTAGGGCCCGTTTCACCGGGCGGCCCTGCGGCGCCCTGGGGGCCGGGCGGGCCCGGCTGTCCCTCGGGGGCGCAGTTCGCCACCACCGCCTCGCGTTCGTCCGGTTCGGATTTGAGCGTCACCACGCAGGTCGCGGGCCGGTAGGGCACCCGGAAGACGAACCGGCCCCGTCGGTCGGCCTGTATCGAAATGTCGTCGTCCAGCACCACGATGGCGCCGGGCTTGCGCACCGAGCCCGAGACCCGCAGGTCGCCGGCCTCGATGCGGGCGTCGTAGACCATGATCGGCTGGCTCGGCGTTTGTGGAGGACGGGCCGGACGTCGCGGAGCAGAGACGCCCCGGCCCCCCGGATCCGCCGGCTGTTGGGCCAAAGCCGCCCCCGACAGGGCGAGCAGGAGCGTGAGGGCGAGGCTTGAACGCATGCGCGGTCCGTATCGGCCGCGTCAGGCACGCGGCAGCCGCCTTGTGGGCTCGCCCTGCGATTGCGGTCAACCGGGGCCGTTGAAACCGGTGGGAGCGGCTGACTCCACAGGTGTCCACACCTGTCCACAGGCCAAGCTGCTGCCTTGATGCGAGATTCAGGAGTCCCGCCGAAATCGTTTGTGCATGTTCTTGTTATGTTCTTATCGTCCAGCATGACTGGAGCCGACGGAGATGGGGCTGGACCCTGCGGACGAGACCGACCGGGACCCCGCACGCGGGTTACGCCAGGCACGGCTGGCCGCCCTGCGGGTACGGCTCGCGCCGCAAGACGGTGGCCGGGATCCGCGCCCGGTCCTGCCGCTCGGCCTGCCCGCCCTCGATGCTCACCTGCCCGGCGGCGGCCTCGTGCTCGGGCCGCCCCACGAGATCGCGCCGGCGACGCCCGCGGACACGATCGCGGCCCTCGGCTTCGCCCTGGCGCTCTGTGCCCGTCACCTCGCCGGGCAGCCCGGCGCGACGCTGATCGTGGCCGCACCGGGCCAGCCGCTGCCCTACGGCCATGGCCTCGCCGGCCTCGGCCTCGATCCCACCCGCCTGCTGCTGCTGGAGGCCGGCAGCGATGCGGAGGTGTTTCGCGCGCTGGAAGCGGCCCTGCACGCCCGTGCGCTCACGGCTCTCATCGGCCTGCTGCGGGACGGGATGCCGCTGAAGCCGGGCCGGCGCCTGCAACTCGCCGCGGAAGGCCCGGACCCGCCGCTCCTGCTGATCCTGCGGCCCGCGGAGGCCGGGATGCCCAACGGAGCCGCTACCCGCTGGCGGATCGCCCCCGCGCCCGCATCCCGGGACCGGTTCGGCACCCTCGACAGGCCGCGCTGGCGGGCGCGGCTCGAACGCTGCCGCAACGGGCGGGGCGGCGACTGGCTTCTGGAGTGGGACCATGCCGCGCATCGTCTGCATCTGCTTGAGCCACTGGCCGGTGACGCGGCTGCGGCGGGCCGGTCTCGCGCCTGAGGGCGGCCCGCAGGCGGTGGCGGCCGAGGGGCCGGGCGGCCTGCGGCTCGTGGCCCTCGACCCGGAGGCCCTCGCCCTCGGTTTGCGGCCCGGCGAGCCCCTCGGCCGGGTCCGGGCGCGGATCGGCGTGCCGCTCCAAGTCTATCCCGCCGACCGGGATGCCGACCGGGACGCCCTGCTGCGCCTCTGCCGATGGGCTTACCGCTACGCGCCCCTCGTGGCGCCGTTCGGGCCGGCCGAGGCTTCGGACGGGCTCTACATCGACGTTGCCGGGGCGAGCCACCTGTGCGGCGGCGAGGCGAGCCTCGTCGCCGACCTCGCCGGACGCCTCGCGCGGTCGAAGATCCCGGCGCGGATCGCGCTGGGCGACACCCCCGGCGGCGCCTTCGCGCTGGCCCGACACGGCGCGACCGACCGGATCGTCGTGCCGCCGGGCGGGGCCGCCGAGGCGCTGCGATCCCTGCCCGTGGAAGGCCTGCGCCTCGATCCCGGCACGGTCTCGGGCCTCAGGCGGCTCGGCCTCCGCCGGATTGGTGAACTCGACGCCCTGCCCCGAGGTTCGCTCGCCCGGCGCTTCGGGGCGGCGCTGCTGCTGCGGCTCGATCAGGCCCTGGCGCGCCGGCCCGAGCCGCTGACACCCCTGACGGAGGCGGCCGACTACGCCGCCGCCCGCGGCTTCCTCGACCCGATCGGCCGGCAATCGGACATCGTCCGGACCGCCCGGGACCTGATGGCGGAACTCGCGCCCCGGCTGGAGCGGGACGGGCGCGGCGCCTGCGCGATGCGTCTTGCTCTCCATCGGGTCGACGGCGCGGTCCGCGATCTCGATCTCGGCCTGTCCCGCCCCGAGCGCGACCCCGAGCGGGTCGCGGCCCTGGTCTCCCTGCGTCTCGACCGGCTGGGGGCCGCCCTCGATGCGGGCTTCGGCTTCGAGACGGTGACGCTGACCGTGACGGTGACGGGGGCCATGCCGGCCCGCCAGACGGATCTCGGCGCGGCTGCCCCGGGCGACGGGGTCGGATTCCTGGCCGACGCTCTGGCGCAGCGGCTCGGGCGGGCGCTGCTGCGGCTCGAACCGCGGGCGAGCCATCTGCCGGAGCGGGGGGAGCGGGGTGTTCTTTGGAGGGCCGGAGAGGGGCACGGATCGGTGCCGAGTTTGGACCTCGACCGGACACAGGCGCCTCCTCCCTCCCCCCTCTGCGGGGGA